>JBAXFK010000170.1:0-10406 GCA_037139955.1 Rhodospirillales bacterium | reverse complement strand
CACCTCGGCATGGCATTCCAGCATCCTTCGCGCGGCGGCATCGAATCGGCCCGACGCGTAATACTCGGTAGAGGACGCAAATTCGTATTCGAATCCGAAACTATCCAAAAACGCCTGCAAACGCGCGTTATTATGCGCGCCGAAACTGTCGTGCGTGCCAAAAGGGTCGGGAATACGGGTCAGTGGGCGACCGATGAATTCCTGCAACATCTCCTTATTGGGGACATTGTCGGGCACCTTACGCAGCCCGTCCATATCGTCGCTGAACGCCAGCAGCTTGGACGGCAGCCCGGTCAGTTCGGTGAACGCCCGCCGGACCCAGGACGTGCGCGCGACCTCCCCGAACGTGCCGATATGCGGCAGGCCGGACGGGCCGTAGCCGGTCTCGAAAAGGGCGCGATCCCGGCCGGACGCGGCCAAGCGTTTAGCGACTTTCGCCGCCTCCTCGAAAGGCCAAGCTTTGGGGATGACAGGCATGTTGCGAAGCGTTTCAGACATGCCCGGAAGCTATGGAGCGCGGCGGCGCCGGTCAATGCACTGTATTGCCGCCATCCACGAAATGCGCCTTCAAACGCTCGTCCAGCGGCACCGCCCGCTCGGCAGGCCGAAGCAGCTGCGGAAACGGCTGCTTGCGGCCCAATTTGCGCTGCGCCGAGCGGATTTTCTTGTCGAGGCGGATGACGGCGTCTGTACGGCGTAGGACCTCGTCGACCGACAATCCCGGTTCGGCGGCCGCCTTGGCGATCTGGATCAGCGTCGCTTGCTCGGCGACGACCTGCGCGGCCAGCATAGCCTCGACCGCGTTGCGCGGTTCGTATGCTGTCAGCAAGGCCCGCGCAGTCTGTATATCCGGTAGATTGGCGGCGGTGACGGTGGTGCGCAAAAGCTCGTTCATGAAAGGCGAATCGTCGTCTAGGAAGGTCTTCGACATGAAAGATGTCCTGAGAAGCATGGTTCGGATCGATAATGGAGGCGTCGCTGCCGGGGTCAAGCTGCGAAGATCGTTTTGCGGTTTCGATAGCGCGATCTTGAATACAGGATAGGTTTCTCACCGAGGGTCGGGGACTTTTTATTCTTCCGTCCGCTCTGAGACACTGAACGCGCACCACCCCAATCGTTGGAAGCCGCCCATGCCCCGCATCCCGCTCGTCGCCGAAGCCGACATGAACGCCGAACAGCACCGCGTATACGACGCGATGAAAAGCGGGCAGCGCAAATCCGCGCCCGTCGGCCCCCTCGCCATCGCCATGCACCGCCCCGCCCTCGCGGAGGCTATGTCGGCGCTCGGCCTCGTGCTGCGTTTCAACTCCAGCTTCGAACCCCGGCTGCGCGAATTTACCATCCTGCTGACCGGCCGCTATTGGGATTGCCAGTTCGAATGGGCATCGCACGAAGGCGAAGCGCGTAAGGCAGGTCTGTCCGACGCCTCGATCGAGACGCTGCGGGCCGGCGGATCGACGTTCGCCTCGGCCGACGAGCAGGCGATCCACGACTACGGCACCGATTTGTTGACGCGGCACTTTGCGTCGGACGCGACCTACGGGCGGATCGAAACGCTGTTCGGGACCGCGGGCGCGGTCGAGCTAACCGGACTGATCGGCTACTACTCGATGGTCGCACTGATGCTCAACGCGGCCATGTTCGAGGTCCCGGCAGGCATGACGCCTCCGCTGCCAATGCGCGATCGGGACCGCAATTGACACAAAAAAAGACCGTCATCGCAACACGATACGCGGCGTCTCGAGGATTGGCGCGGCATTGTGTATTTCACGGGTAAGCCATGCTTGAAACGCGGGCGAACCGAGGATGCAAGCCGCAAAATCCCGTATAGTGTGAAAAAACGACATTCGATCCGACGAATGGCGTGCAACGGGAACAGATTATGGTTAAACTGTGCCCGTCGGTCTATCGGACAGACTACCAACCGGCGCTCGGTGCTTCGCGGCATCGCTCGCCATGAACAACGCGTATGGCATGAGGACGACCTTCTCTTGAATATGAACAACCGCGGCCGTGGACGCCCCCCTCGGCGGCGCGGCTTCGACGACGATTTTTCGTTCGACCGAGCACCCCCGGGCGACATGCCATCCTCGCGGCCCAGCGCGGCTCCGTCGTGGCCCTCCTCGGCCGGCTTCGGCCCCGAGCACGACGCCACGGTGAAGTGGTTCAACCCTGAAAAAGGGTTCGGATTCGTCGCGCTGTCCGATGGCTCCGGCGACGCGTTCCTGCATGCCAACACCCTGAATCAGGCCGGCCACAACGCCGTTAGCCCTGGGGCGTCGCTGCGGGTCCGCATCGGCCAAGGCCAGAAAGGCCGCCAGGTGTCCGAAGTTCTCTCGGTCGACGAGAGCACCGCGACCCCGTCGGCCGGTCGCGGCGCCAGCATGGGCGGCGGTGCCCGCCCCGCCGTTGGCGGTTATGGCGGCAGCATGGGTGGCGGTATGGGCGGCGGCGCACCCCGCCGTGGCGCGCCGACCGGCCCATCGGTCGAAATGCAAGGCACCGTGAAGTGGTACAACGCCACCAAGGGTTTCGGCTTCGTCGCACCGCTGGAAGGCGGCAAGGATGTGTTCGTCCATGCCTCCGCCCTGCAACGCGCCGGTGTCATGCAACTCGCCGAAGGCCAGACCATCTCGATGGAAGTCGTCCAGGGCGCCAAAGGCCCGGAGGCGTCCTCCATCCGAGTAGACTGATCGCGTCTCCACAGCGGTTGAAGACGACAAAAGCCGGCTACCCGAAAAGGTGGCCGGTTTTTTTATGCGCTATGTGACATTGTTCACATCCGTCCGGGATTCCCACCGGTAGCCTTCCCTTCAATCGAACCTACAAAGGCGGGGGATAGCTATGTTGGGTCGCACACTCGCGGGGATGAGCCTCGTTCTGCACGATTTCGAAGGCGCAAAACGGATCGACACACTCGACCGGGACATTATCTTCGACGATTTACGCACCGTCGATACACCCGCCCGCCAATTGGTGTGGCTGAGCCTGCAAACTTTGTCGCGGTTCGACCGCATCTTGCTGGCCCGCGACAAGCACACCGGACGCTGCGAAGGCGCGATGTTGGTGCAAAAATCGAGCGTCGGCGACACGCCTTTCCTGACCGTCGAGGCGATCGGCAGCGGCGCCGTGCAACGGCAGGAGGCTATGCTGAAACGCATGCTCGCATACCTGATCCTGCGATCCGCGACGTCGGACCCGCGCCCCGCCGCGATCCTGGCGCACACACGCAATCCCCTACTATGCCATGCGATGCGCGACACCGCCGGCCGGATCGGCAATACCGGATTCTACCCTCAGCCGAGCGGCAGCCCCATCGCCATCGGTACGGCAGGATTGGCGCATCGGATGGCGCGTCGGATCGGTTCGGGGTGCCAGTTCGGGGATGCGCGCATGGCATTGCACGCCGGTTCCGGCGAACGGATGCCGGAAGGCCCGCTGCTCGCGATGCTCGATTTCCGTCATGCCAACGAAGCCGCGCTGGAAGCCGATGCCGGCCGCTTATTCCGCGATCGCCTACCGCGCTCCGCCGCGCGACGTCCGTTCGTGACAGTGGTGCCAATGGCGAAGCACCCGGTACCGGGCATCGCCGCACATATCGCGGCGCAGGCGTTGCTGGGCGGTAAGGTGTTTCCGATGTTCAGACGGTAAGCGCGGGTCGGTCGCCAACTCGTACCGCAACGGCCGTATGCTTCGGGTTGGGGACGGGCAGGAAACTGTAGCCGAACCGCACCGTATTGCGTTCCGCGGTCGCCGCGATCTTGGGGAAAATCAAGCTCACGGCCGAGACATGGCGATAGCGCCGGCCGTGCGAGTGGAAGGCCGTGAAAATCGCGTCCACCAGCGGCTGTTCCAGCGTTTCGGCAGTCGGACTGGGCGAAAGCACGATCATACCCGGACGCTTCTGGTTGATGCGCGCTTTCGACGCCAGCAGCCGTTCCAGCACAAGGGTGCGCAGTTGCTCGAATTCCCAGGTTTTGCGACCGTTGGGCCATTCGTAGGTGGGGATGGGGTTCACCACACAGGTCAGCCGATCCGACGGCCCCATTGCAATGGCGAATTCCGAGACCCGACCTGTTCCGTCGCACGGCGGCAGGAACGCAACGCGATTGCCGGAGTCGGAAAGACACTTGGCGACGGCGAAGAGCGATGTCCCGTGGAGGGAAAACCCGGCATCCGCCGCCGCTGCCGCCATTTCCGCAAATAACGGGTGGTGCGACCAGCAATCGGTGAAATAGCGAAAGGCCGCCGTTAGCGTTGTCGCAACCGAACCCGCGTCGGTGCGAATGCAGTCGAATGTCGGATCGGACAACGAGGCCCGCAGCGTGTGCAGCGCCCAGGCCAGCGGATGTTTCGCCAAACCGGCCAGTGGCTTATCCGCTTCCAACGCAGCGACGGTGTCCAAATGGGTCTCTAACAGTCCGGCGGTCAGACGGTCGTAGCCAGTGGCGACGGTATCGAGCCATTCCGGCGACAGCGTCACGATATCCGACTCCGGCCCGCGCGGCTGGTAGATATGCATCAAACGGTCGAGTTCTTCCCGCCCCGCTAGCACCCGACCGGCTGGGAGACCGGCGCCTTCTGGCGGAGCCTCGGCTGTCCGTTCCAGCGGCACTACGGCGGACGGCGGCTCGGTGAGAGCCGACAGACCTGGCGTGGTCGTCGTCGCGCCACAAACCGAACATTGGAAATCGACCGCGAGGAAGTTCTTCGGGTCGTAACCGCGCACCAGCACAGACTCGCCGCAGCGGCAGCGCAGTTCTCCGGTACCGTGTCCGGTAAAGACCGGTCGGGCGTCGGTTTGGACGAAGTGGGGAGAGCGTTCCATTTTGGCGGTGTTAGCCCCGGTCAAAACCAGGAAAACAGCCCATGGAACCAACCTTTACGCTTTTCCTGGATAATCGGGGTCGTGCCACGATCCTGCGATTGTCCCAGCGCGGCATTGGCCTTGACCCGTTGCGATTCGGCGACCGGATCGACGACGGCTTCCTTGCCACTGCCCTTTCTCCAATACAGCAACTTATCGACCAGCCCGTCGTCGGCCTTGTCGAGCCGCGCGTCTTGGTCGACCCGACGACGGATATCGGCTGGGGCACTGGGTCCGCTTTGTTGCAGCAACGCCGACTGACCGGCACTGGCCGTGCCGCTGCGCGGACCGGACAGCGCGACCTGCGGCACCAGAATTTCCTCCGCCTGCCTTTGCTCGGAAATCTCCTGCGGGCGCGCCGCACCGGGGCGCGGCGGGCGGAGGTTATAATCCGGCGGCATCGAGAGGGGGGCCCGCGTCGTCACCGTGAACTCGTCCGGCGCGTCCCGAGTCAACCCGAAGGTGCGCGCGAGGCCGCCGCCTTCGCAACCGGCCAGCAGGAATGCACTGCCGGCAAACAGCAGCGCGCGGGTCGTGTGCCGATGAGGGGAATGTCTTTGCATGGTCCGACTCCTTAGCCGGGGAAGGCCCCCAACCGCAAGCCGGGCCTAACCGATCCGTTCCCAAATCCCGGTTTCATGGTCCAGCCGATCCTGTTCCAGCCCACGGAAATCGCCGCGAGAGACGATGCCCATGACAGAGCCATCGTCCACCACCGGCAAATGCCGGAACCCACCGTCGCGCATCAGCCGCAGCGCCTCGATCGCATGCGAGCGGGGGGCGATGGTTTCCGGCGATTTCGTCATCGCCTGCTTCACCGGAACAGAACTAGGGTCGCGGCCGCGCGATAGCACCCGTACCGCGTCGCGACCGGTGAAAATGCCAACCAGGATGCCTTTATCGTTGGTCACCAGCGCGGCGCCCACTTTACGAGCATACATCCGCTTACAGGCTTCCTGAACGGATGTGTCGGGCCGTACCGCCAAGGGAAGCTGGTGGCGTATTATCTCGGCCATGTCGCGATGGGACATATATACCTCCTAATATGGAGGTTGTGCGACACCCGAAACAGCGCCCGCATTGATTTGGATCAAATCGAATGCGGCTCAAACAGACGCACGCGCCCGTTTCACCGCCGCAAGCCGCAGGGCATAATCGATCGCCTCGATCAGGCTGTCTTCGTTGGCGACGCCGGTGCCGGCGATATCGAATGCAGTGCCGTGATCGACCGATGTGCGAATCACCGGCAGGCCCAACGTGATATTCACCCCCGACAACGCCTGCCAGACGCCGGTAACGGGATCGATGTTGAAGCCGAGCAACTTGACCGGGATATGGCCTTGGTCGTGGTACATGGCGACGACAGCGTCATAATGCCGCGCGCGCAACTTCACGAAGACGGTGTCGCCGGGGACGGGACCTTGGATGTCCATGCCCTCGGCGCGGCATTGCGCGATGACGGGCGCGCTAACGTCGATATCCTGGCGGCCGAACAACCCCCCTTCCCCTGCATGCGGGTTCAGCGCGGCGACGGCAATGCGCGGCCTTTCGATCCCGAGGTCCAGCATCGCCCGGTAGGTGATGTCGATGGTGCGGCGAAGACGTTCCGGGGTCAGGAGTTTCGGCACGTCCTCCAGCGCGACATGGGTGGTGACATGGGTGACCCGCATATCGCCGTGCGCCAGCAGCATGTAACTGGACTTGGTGTGCGTCAGATCGGCCAGCATGTCGGTATGCCCGGCATATTTATACCCGGCGAGATTGAGCGCTTCCTTGTTCAGCGGTGCGGTGACGATGCCGTCGATGCGGCCTTGTTGCGCCAAGGCGACAGCCCGCTCCATCGCCATGTAGGCGAAGCGACCGCATTCGGGATCGACTTGGCCGAAGCGGACCGGGCTGCGTTCCTCGGTGGCGGCAAGCATGGCCAATGCCGGTAGTTCGGCAGTGCCGTCGACGTCCGGAAAATCGAGCGTTTCGCGCAGGACAGCCCGGGCGGCGTGCAATGCCGAGCGATGGCCGATCGCGAGCAGACGGAGTTCCCCGGCGTCGAGGCGGGGTTTCAGGCGGCGGACAGCTTTGACGATGATCTCCGGCCCGACCCCGGCGGGGTCGCCCATGGTTATGCCGAGGCAGGGAGCGGTCGTGCCGCCGTATGCCGACATGACGATCGATGCTGTCATTACAGCACCCCTGCCACCGCGTCGGCGTAAGCCTGTTGTGCGGCGAGATGCGCTTCCACCGACTTGCCGGCAATGCGACGATGATGCCGGCGCTGAAATGTATTCGTCAGAGTCAAATGCGTAGCCCCAGCGTCTTTCCAGAACTGCGCTTCGGCCTTCCACTCGGCCGGAGTGCCGGCGCCGGCGGACGTCCAAACTTCGATCCCGATCGCATCCGGCCCGCGGCCGGCGGCCTTGGCCAATTCACGGAGTTTCGCAAGCTCGGCCAGCGCGGCATCGCCGGGCGGATAGGCGTTCAAGATCCAGCCGTCGCCCAGCTTGGCGATCCGATCGAGCGTCTGCGGTACGTGCCCGCCGAACCAGACCGGCACCCGGCCGGATTTGGGACGCGGGTTGATGCCGGCGTCTTCGATTTTGTGCCACCGTCCCTCGAAGGTCACGTGATCGTCGGCCCAGAGCTTCTGCATAACCTCCACCTGCTCGGCCGATCGACGGCCGCGGTTGGAGAAATTTTCGTTCAGGCCGGTGAATTCCACCGGGTTCCAACCGACGCCGACGCCCAGACGGAAGCGCCCGCCGCACAGCACATCCAGGCTGGCCGCCTGCTTCGCCACCAACACCGCTTGACGCTGCGCCAGGATCAATACTTGCGTCGAGAATTCCGTCGTCTTGCGCGCGATTCCCGCCAGGAACGCGAAGCACACGAACGGGTCGTGGAACAAATCGGCGGACGTATTGCGATCCCCCCAATCCGGCCGGGTCGCAACGTTGACCCCCAGCACGTGATCCGCGAGGCCCAAATTCGTGTAGCCCTGCGCCTCGGTCTTCGCGGTGAAATCGCGTAACATATCGGGATCGCCGCCGATGTCGTGCAAGGGCAACATGACGCCTAGTCGCATGGGTGGTCTCCGTTAGGAATGGCGGCACGCGCCAGGGTTTTGCCGAGGATGGCCAGTACCTCGGCATTTTGCGCAATCGAGACGTGCGGCCCGGAAATTTCGATGGCTTCGGCGGTAGCGGCGGAATCGATGCAGGCCGCCCAGTTCACGATCCCGTCGTCGCGGCTATACAACGATGTGCTGGGAACCGGCATCGGGTGACGGATCTCGTCGGCCATGCGGTCGAGTTCCGCCCCGCCCCATAGCCCCATTGCGTGCTCCATCGGCAACCAGAAACTGCGGGCGGGTTCGTGGATCGGGCTGCACACCGTCACGATCCGCCGCACCCGTTCCGGCATACGCACCGCCAGCAAACGGGCGAACAGCCCACCCATGCTGAACCCAACCGCACTCAACGGCCCATAACGATCCGATAACGCCACCAACCGCTCGGTTGCTCCATCGATCAGATGCTGGGTCGGCCCGAAATTGAGCCCGAGGCCCCAACCCTGAGCGTTGTACCCAATCGTGTTCAGAAACTCCCGGACGGTGGCGGTATAGGCGTCGCTATGCCCGAGTCCCGGCAAAACCAGCACCGCATGCCCATCGCCGGGTGGCGCCGCATCGACCAAAGCGGCCATCGGAATGCGCGGGGACGGCATGAACAGCGCCATCGCCTCGTTCGCCGTGAGACGCATGCTGGGGCGGCGCGGTTCGGATGCGGAATTGGACATCGCGCCGAGTCTACAGGCGCAACAGCCGAACCAACAGCCCCGGATCGCCGAACGCCCCGGACTTGGACACGATGCGCTGCCCGTCCCAGTCGCCGCCGCGCAAGATCGCGGTCGGCACACCCGGCTCGACTTCCCCATCGACGAGCAGACCGGTGGCACCGAGCACCTCGCAAAGGGAACGGAGGGTGGCACCGCCGGTGACGACCAGCGTGCCGGGGTGGGGTATCTCGGCCAGCAGCGAGGCGAAAGCGGCCGCGATGGCAAGGGTCGCTGTAGCACGGTCGGCGGTGGCTGGCAGAACCAACGAAAACGCAGCGGGCAAGCGGGACGGCGGGCCGGGCAAGCGGCGGTGCAGAGGGCCGAGGGCGTCGAGCTGAATGGCCGTCACCGGATGATCGGAGCCGATCAGCCCCAGCACCGGGCCGGACAGCACCGGGCACGGAACCGGTCGCCGCCCTGCGAGCGCGCCCGCCAACCCGGCAGTACCGACCCACAAGACCGAAGCGTCCCCCGTGCTGTAACGCGCCACGATGGCATCTAGATCGGCATCGGTTTCCGCGTCCAGCAACGGCAGTTCGCCCCACACGTCCCGCCAGCCGTCGCCGTCGCGCCGCAGCTGCCGACCGCCCCGGGTGATGCGTCCCTGGAACGGAAATGCCGGAGCAAGAACGCAGGTAGCGAAACCGGCGCGGCACGCATCGAGTTCCAGCACGACGTGGCCGCGCAGCAAGCTATCGATCTTCTTGAACGCGATGTCGCCTCCGGCCAGCACACCGGTAAAACGACGCATGGCGACGGCGGCCTCGGTCGCATCTAGGTCGCGGGTCCCGCTATCGATGGCCACCGTTCCGGCTGGAATAGGCCCGGACCAAACGACCGGGATCGGTCCGGTTAACGGTACGAATCGCGCAGCACTATCCAGCGCCCCGGTCAGGTCGTCGGCGAGCAAGCGAAGAATGGGCGGCATCGAGCACTTTCGGTATCGGCACGATGCCGGTCATGGACAGGCCGCGACTCCAGCCTCCCCCTCCAGGCCGAACCAAGCACGGCGGTCGCCCTCCCGGAAGCAGCCCCCGGACCAATAGCCTGTGTAAACATTCCCCGACGGAGAACGGTATATTCCGTAACCATCGGCCCGCGAATCGACCAGATGTCCTTGGTACTCCGAGCCGTCGACCAGACGCGACGTTCCGTTGCCAGTACGCTTGTCGTCGGTGTATTCGCCGACATAGGTCGTGCCGTTTGCGTGCGTGTAACGGGCTTGACCCTGTCGCTTGCCGTCGAGGAAATCGCCCTCGTACCGGTCTCCGTTCGGCCAAGTTAGCACACCGTAACCGGATCGATGGCCATCGCGGTACTGGCCGGTGTAGCGCACACCGTTCGGCCAAACCTGCGTGCCGCGCCCGCTTTGGTAGCCGCCCCAAAACTCTCCGTCGTAACGACCGCCGTCGGCCCAAACGCGCACGCCATGCCCCGATTGGGAGCCGTTCTGGAACCCGCCCTGGTATGTGCCGCCATCGGGATAATTAATTTTGCCGGTACCGTGACGTTGTCCGTCGGCCATTTCACCGACATAGACCTCGGTGCCGCCGCGCCACGCCAGGGTCAACGTCCCGCGCCCCTGCGCCTTGCCGTTCGCGCAAGTACCCGTCCAAGTCCACTTCTGATCCTCGGACAGGTCGTTGGCCCACACTTGGCAACCGCGATTGGTCGCGATGAAACCTTTGGGGCGGGGCGGAGGCGGTTT
>JBAXFK010000169.1:0-10594 GCA_037139955.1 Rhodospirillales bacterium | reverse complement strand
CACCGAAGCCTTCCGACCCAGCGGGATGCCACGATCCGCCAACCCGCTGGGCAGCGCACCGCCGGCCGATACGCCGCGCACCGTGTCGACCGCACCTGGGGCCACGGTGTTGCAAGTGATGCCGTGCGGCGCGAGCTCAATCGCCAAAGCGCGCATCAACCCCTCGAGCCCTGCCTTCGAGGCCGACACATGGCAGCGGTTGGGGGTGCCGACATGGGTGGAAATGCCGGACAGCGACACGATCGCTCCGCCGCCCCGCGGAATCATGTGCGGCACCGCCGCCCGCGCCAGGATGAAGGCACCATCCAGCGCGACCGAAAGAATTTCCCGCCACTCAGCCAGGGACATTTTCAGGAATTCGGTCTGACGGCGCAGGCCGGCATTGCTGACCAGTACGTCGATGCCGCCGAACGCGGCGACGGTATCGACGATCATCCGCTCGGTCGCCGCTTCGTCGGACACATCGGCCATGCAGCCGATGGCCTGCCCGCCGGCCGCGTTGATCTCGCCGACCACCGCATCGACCGACGCCCGATCCGCACGCCCGTTGACGACGACCGATGCGCCGCGCCGCGCGAGGTCTAGGGCGATGGTGCGTCCGATGTTCTTGCCGGCCCCGGTGACCAACGCGATTTTCCCGGCGAATGTCTGTTCCAAAATATCGCTCTCTTGTTCGGGCAGACCGTGACCGGCACGACGCCGGTCATGGCACTGCGAGGGGTCAGTTCAGACGCAAATCCAGAATGTGCTTCGGATCGGCTTGCAATTCGCCCTTTTCGACGCGCTTGACGATGTCGACCAACGCGGCGTTGGCGGGAGTCGCGAGGCCGATTTCTTCGCCCTTGCGGACGATCAGCCCATTCAAGAACTCGATTTCGGTGCGACGCCCCTTGACCATATCTTGGCCCATCGACGGGCGATGCTCGCCGCCGCCGGCCTTGGCAACCTCGGCCAGTCGGTGCGCGTCGTATTCCTTGATTGCCGCAGCATCGCCTTCGCCAGCGCGCGCGATGATTTCTGGATCGATGTGATGCACTTCTTCAAGCTGATAGCCCAGCGCCTGACCGACACGGATCGCCTCGCTGCCCAGACGCGCGCCGAAGCTGCGCAGGGCATCGTTGCTCAAGATTTGCTTGCTTATCAGACCGGTCGAGGCGGACATGCCGTTCGCCATTGCGTTCGTCACCAGCTTGGACCAACGCTCGCCCCAGATGTTCGACGTCGCCAGAGCAGAATCCGACAGCGCCACAAGACGGGTGACTTCTTGCAAGCGGTCGGTGATACGGCCATGCACTTCGCCGGCGCGGAACACGGTATGCTTATCGCCGCTTTTGCCAGCGGCACGCTTCACGTGGCCGGGCTCGAACAGATCGACTGTGATAGAGCTTGCAATACAGCCGAGGACTTTACCCCAGCCGACCACGCCGGCAATGGTTTCCTCGTTCATGCAATTTTGCAACGACACGACAAAGCCGTTCGGTGCTAGGTACTGGGCGATCATCGTGGTCGCCCATTCGGTATCGTAAGACTTCATGCAAACGAAAGCCAGGTCGAAGGGCTGTTCCTTTGCGGCCTGCTGCAACTCCGTCAGGTGCAATGCCTTGACCGGCGTGGACCAAGGCTCGACGTCGCGCAGATGCGATACTTTCAACCCATTGGCCTTCATCGCTTCGACATTGGTCGGCCAAGGATCGATGAAGGTGATATCTTCACCGGCCCGTGCCATGTGGGCGCCCGCATATGCGCCGACAGCGCCTGTGCCCATAACGGCGATTTTGTAACCCATTCGGTTTCCTCCTGAGCGAGATTGTGTTGGAAGTCAGTGTGACGCGATCCGTGGGAAAGGCAATCTCAAGGCCGAGAAAAGCGGTCAAGCGTCCGCGACAGCCAGTGCGTTCCGGCACAACGCATGCCACGCATTCGGGTCGAGCGCGGTTGCATCCTCGTAAGGAGCAAAACGTGCGATGTATCCCTTCAGCAATCCGCCCCCGACATCCTCGACCGTCCCAGCAGGACGGTCCGCCTGCTCGGCAACCACCCACAGCAAGCGATTGGGGCCATACCGCTGCAAGGCCGCCAGAAGTTCGCGAATATCCGCTTCCGCCGACAAGACATTGGATTTCCAGACGAAAATGCGGCGAGCAGCCTCCATATCCATCAGCAGCTTGCGCCGTTTCAACTGCCAGAGCCGGACCTGCGAACGTCGTAGGGTCGCCGAATCGACCTCGCCCTCATGAATATAAGTATGTGCAAGCAGCTTCCATTTCGTCTCGCGCACGACGTATTCGCGCCGCGGCGGCTCGCCTTCGAGATCGCAGAGCAACGAATCGCCTTCGGCCAACCCAGCGAAACCCTGCACGATCCCCGCCGTTGTGGCCGCCAATAATTTCTCCGCATCGTCGACAAAGACGGCGAACCGCAACAGGTCGATCGGTTCGGTATTCGCCCAACGTTGCGCCAGCCCCAACTCGCAATTATCGCCGAGGCTGACAAAGCAATCCATGACCTCCCGAGTACTGAGTGCACTCAACGAGCTTTGCGATTGACCGGCGCCTGTCTCGGGATCGAGCAGTAGCCGAATGCGCGAGCAAGATTCGATACGAACGCCAAACCCCTCTCGATTTTGCGGACATGTCGCAAGATATTCCGCTCGGTCGTGCGGCAACACCCCCCAAAACCGCTGTCCCCCGCTCCAATATATCGCCGATGTCCGCAAGACGAAGCCGCAGGTCGGGCAAGGGGGATTAGGCATCGGCGCAATCGCGCGACAGGACGCTAATCATGCAGATCGAACGATCGGCGGCAGCAAATCCCGCAGCGATTGGATGATACGATCCGGTCGCGCATCGGTACCGGCCGGCAAGCCGTTCCCGAGCGAATCGTGCCAGATCGCGTGAATGCCTAGCCGCTGGGGTGCGATAACCTCCCATTCGAGGTTGTCGCCCACCATCCAAGTTTCGTGCGCTTCGACGCCCAGCACCGACATCGCATACCGGTAGGCTCGCGCCTCCGGCTTGCCGAAACCGTGTTCGCCCTCGATCTGAATATGATGGAAGCGGTGCGTCAGATCGAAACGTTCCACCTTCGCTCGCTGCGGGGATGCCGCACCGTTGGTGATCAGCGCGAGTTTGACCCCGGCATCGCGAAAGGCATCGACGACTTCGTGCGCATGCGGGAACAAGAACATCTGCTCCTCGCGATAGGTATGATATCGTTCGGACATATGGGTGGCCACATCCAAGCGGGGCACCGCATGACCGGCGGATACCAGCCGAGAAAACCCCGCCAGCACGATATCGCGTCGGGTGTTCAGGAGATTGAGCCGACCCAATCGGTGACGATCTTCATCGGACCAGAATTCCTCCGCCGCCGCCGCAATGGCTTCGGCGACCACCGTGACCGGCAGCCCGCCCAAATCGGCTGCAAATTCCCCTGCGATATCCACCCACGCCCGTTCGGGCTGCCGATAGGCCGAAATCAGCGTGTCGTCCAAATCGAATAGGATCGCACGAGGCAGCATCGTCAAACCTCCAGCCAGGACGGATCGAAGGTGACACCGTGATCCAGCGGCCCATGCCCTGCCCCGAAACCGGGCGCGGCGGCGATCGCGGCACGCACATAGGCGCGTGCCCGCACAACCGAATCGCGTAACGACAGCCCCTGCGCCAGCCCGGCCGCCACCGCCGATGCCGTGGTGCAGCCGGTACCGTGGGTGTGGCGCGTGGCGATACGGGTGCCCTGGAACGCTTCGATGCCATCCGGGGTCGCCAGGAGGTCGGTCAGTTCGTTGCCCGGCAAATGCCCGCCCTTCAGCAGCACCGCCGGAACACCGAGCGACAGCAGAATCGCTGCGGCGACTCGCATGTCGGCGACGGATTCGATGGGCATCCCAGTCAACGCCTCGGCCTCCGGCAAATTGGGGGTAATAACCGTGGCCAGAGGCAACAGGCGCGACCGCAGCGCGCCGACCGCGTTATCGGCCAGCAGCGCATGCCCGCCCTTAGCCACCATGACAGGATCCAGCACCAAAGGGACACCCTTGGCATAGTCGGTCAGGGCCGCACACACGGCCTCGATAGTAGCGACATCGCCTAGCATGCCGGTCTTGACGACATCGGCGCCGATATCGTCCATTACAACCTGAATCTGCTGCCTGATGAAGGCAACTGGCACCGGATGAACGCCAAACACGCCCATGGTGTTCTGCGCCGTCAACGCGGTCAACGCCGTAGCGGCAAACCCACGTAACGCAACGACGGTCTTGATATCGGCCTGAATTCCCGCGCCACCGCCGGAATCGGACCCAGCGACAATCAATACTCGCCCGCGCATCACGTCACCTTTCCGCGTTCGGCTGCGGCGATACAGGCGCACAGCCCATCCACGACCTCGGCCACGAGAGCTTCGTTCTCGCCCTCGGCCATCACCCGGATCAAGGGTTCGGTGCCGCTGGGACGGATCAGCACGCGCCCAGTGCCGGCCAGCCGCGATTCCGCCACCGCGATCGCCAACTTCACCTCGGGATCGAGCAGCGGCGACCGACCGCCGAAACGTACATTCTTCAAACGCTGCGGCAGCCGCACGAACACGCGACAGACCTCTGAAGCGCCACGGCCGCTTTCGACCATCACGGCCAGCACTTGCAGCGCCGCCAACAAGCCGTCGCCGGTCGTGGCGAAATCGGACATGATCACATGACCCGACTGCTCCCCCCCGAGGTTGCAGCCCTTTTCCCGCATTCGTTCGCCCACATAGCGATCGCCGACTTGGGTACGATACAGTGCCAAGCCGTACTCCTGAAGATAATGCTCTAGGCCGAGGTTCGACATCACCGTCGCCACGACACCGCCACCGCTTAGACGACCCGAGGCCAGCCAGGATCGTGCAACCAGCGCGAGGATTTGGTCCCCATCCACCACCGCGCCATGCTCGTCCACGACAATCAGGCGATCCGCGTCGCCATCCAGCGCGATACCGATATGGGCACGGTGTTCCAGGACCTGAGCGCTCAAGAAATCCGGTGCAGTGGAGCCGCAGCCGCGATTGATGTTGAACCCATCGGGATTGACACCGACCGGGATCACCGTCGCTCCCAGTTCCCACAGCACAGACGGCGCCACGCGGTAGGCCGCACCATTGGCACAATCGATCACGATTTTCAGGTCGTCGAGCCGCAGCCCGCGCGGGAAGCTGGCCTTCGCAGCCTCGATATAACGCCCGCCGGCATCGTCCAATCGCGACGCCCGTCCCAGTTCCGCCGATGGCGCCAAGCGTTCGGCGAAGTCGCTGTCCATCAAAGCTTCAATCTCGATTTCCCGTTCGTCGGACAGTTTGTGGCCATCCGGGCCAAACAGTTTGATGCCGTTATCCTCGTATGCGTTGTGGGAGGCCGAAATCATGACCCCCAGATCCGCCCTCAGACTCCGCGTCAGCATCGCCACGGCCGGTGTCGGCAGCGGTCCCAGCAACGTGACGTCCATGCCTGCGCTGATGAAACCCGCCGTCAAAGCTGGCTCCAGTAAATAACCGGACAGCCGAGTGTCCTTGCCGATTACGACCTTGTGCCGGTGCGCCCCCCGGGTGAATAGCAACCCAGCGGCCTGCCCCAGGCGAAGCCCGGTCCCGGCCGTCATCGGATGGACGTTGGCTTTGCCACGTATGCCGTCGGTGCCGAACAGGCGTCTGGTCGTTGTCATCCGAATCCCGTCTTGCAATCGCCCGAGGTTTACCGCGCCACCATGCCATTGGGAAAGCGACGGTGCGAGCGGCCGACACCGGCTGGATTACGGGCACGTCGATAAGACTCGGTCGTCAATGCCGCTCTTGCACGTTGTCTCTTATGTAGGGCACATAGAATTGCAAGTTGGGGAAGCTATAGGAATGCCGGCGATTAATTCGTCATCGCCCTGCGGATTGGGCCAAATCGTTCTGTTGGCGCTGACTCTGGCCGGGTGTTCGTTCGGCGCGACCGATCGCGTCTCTGGACAAGCGAGCATTCGCGTGGCGGAGGCCGCCTTGAACGCCGGATCGCCACGGATCGCGCTTCAAGTCGCGCAACACATCCTGGACCGTTCACCTAACGATATGCCCGCGTTGCTTGCAAGCGGCGACGCATTCACGCAGCTTGGGCAGACCGACGAAGCCCTTGAATTCTTCGAGCGGGCCCTGCGGCTGGATCGCAGTTCCGTCAGGGGCCAAATCGGATTGGGACGCATTCGGCTGACCACCGACCCGACCGAAGCGGCCAATCTGTTCCGTGCCGTCCTGCACACCGAACCAGACAACGCGATCGCGTTGACCGATCTTGGGATCGCCTTGGATCTCCTGGGTCGGCATGCCGAAGCCCATCCCTATTATCGCCAAGTGCTGATGCGCAACCCAGGCAATGTAGCGGTTCAGGTCAACCTTGCTTTGTCGTTGGCGATGACCGGCGATACAGCAAGCGCGATCCGGATCGTCGAACCTCTCGCCAACGATCGCGCCGCGCCGGTCAAACTGCGACACAACTATGCCGCGATTCTGACCATGGCCGGACGAGAAACCGAAGCAAAACAATTGCTCCGGCAGGACATGCCGCTCACTCAAGCGAACGAGGCACTTGCCGGGTACCGCCAAGGCACATTGCTGGCGTCGGTTCGGCCTGCCCCCGACCGCGTTGAGCAAATACACCCGATCGCCGATACCCAGCCGCCCACCGTCGTCGCACAGATCGAAACCGCCCCGACCGTCGCGATAGCATCGGCCCTGCAGACGAAAGCCCCGCTGCCAGTTGTTCATACGCCATCGCAGGGCGAGGAATCGCTGATTGTCACCCAAACGTCCGCCCCATTGGACGCGAGGCCGGAGCGCCAGCCGATCTACGAAAACGCGTTGCCAGCGATGCTCGCGCCACTGGCAACAACAGAAGCCAGCCACCCGGCCAACGACACACCGCGCGGCCCGCGCGTCCAATTGGGCGCTTTCGGCTCCGAAGCGGCCGCTAACGGCGAATGGACGCGCCTGCAGAAGCGGATCCCGGGACTCATGGCTGGCCACGATCCAGCGATTACATCCACCGAACGCGACGGCAAAACATATTGGCGGTTGCGGACCAGCGGTTTCGCCAATCAGTCGATCGCAAGCGACTTCTGCACCCAAGTCCGACCCAAGAAAGCCAAGTGCCTAGTCTACGCGTCCTGACCGACCGCACCGGACAGTGCAGTCCAGATCCGGATCGCCTGAACGGTTTCTGCGACATCGTGAACGCGTAAAATTGCCGCACCCTGGGACAACGCGAACAGGCCCGCCGCGAGGGAACCGGGCAGCCTTGCGCGCGCGTCGGTCACGCCCGCAATCGCCCCGATGAAGGATTTCCGCGATACGCCTATCAGCAACGGGCAGCCAAGCCCAGCAAGCGAAGGTAAGCCGCGCAGGATACCGACCGTCTGACCGGCATCCTTCGCAAAACCAACGCCGGGATCGAGAACGATAGCGTCCCGCCGGATTCCGGCATCGAGAGCGCCCGTCAACCGTTCCCGCAATTCCGACACGACGTCGGCAACCAAATCGCCGTAGATCGCTCGAGCGCGCATGGTAGTCGGTCCGCCGCGCATATGCATCAGCACGACCGGGCAGCCACGGCGTGCAACCAAAGACAACGCTGCGGGATCGTGCGCCAAAGCCGAGACATCGTTTACGACCGTCGCACCGGCATCCAACGCTGCGGCCATTGTGCCCGCATTCCGACTATCGATCGAGACGCACACCCCGCGCTGCGTCAACGCTCGAATCACAGGGAGGACACGCGCCTGTTCCTCCTGCTCGGGAATATCGGGCGCGCCGGGCCGAGTACTTTCGCCACCGACGTCGACAATGTCGGCACCGGCCGCAACCATCGCCATCCCGGCTTTAATAGCAGTTTCGGCGGAGCTATAGGCCCCGCCATCGCTGAAGCTATCCGGTGTGACATTGAGAATGCCCATCGTGCGCGGGCGGTCGAGAGTCATTCCGGCCCAAACCGCCGGCGCCGCCTTCATCCTGGCTGCGGCGCGGGCGCAGCTCCACCGGCTGGCGGCGGTGCCGCAGGACGACCGGCCGTCGGGACCGAGGCGCGTCGACTCTCCGGTGCGGGTTCGTCGACGATCTTGCGGATTACCGCCTCCCCACGCAGGACGGTCCGAATCTCATCGCCGCTAAGAGTCTCGTGCTCCAGCAAGCCGCGTGCGATGCGGTGCAATTCCTCGACGTTTTCGCTCAATATACGGCGTGCCTTGGCATAGGCGCGGTCGATGATCGCCTTGATTTCGGCATCGATCTCGCGGGCGGTGGCTTCAGACACGTTTTTGCTCTGCGTCACGGAGTGGCCGAGGAAAACCTCCTGGCTGTTATCGCCGTACGCGATCATGCCGAGTTTCTCCGACATACCCCATTCGGTAATCATGCGCCGAGCCTGATCGGTAGCCATCTTGATGTCGCCAGATGCGCCGTTGGACACTTTGTCGGCGCCGAAGATGATTTCCTCGGCTGCGCGACCGCCCATCGCCATCGTCAGTTCGGCCAACAGCTTGGACTTCGACTTCGAGTACCGATCGCCTTCCGGCAGGCTCATGACCAAGCCCAACGCACGACCGCGTGGGATGATCGTAGCCTTATGAACGGGATCGCATTCCGGCTCGTACATCGCGCATAGGGCGTGGCCACCTTCGTGGTAGGCCGTCATCTTCTTCTCGGCCTCCGACATGACCAACGAACGCCGTTCGGTGCCCATCATGACCTTATCCTTGGCCGCCTCGAACTCATGCATCGCGACCACGCGCTTGCCCATCCGAGCGGCCAGAAGCGCGGCTTCGTTGACGAGGTTGGCGAGATCGGCGCCGGAGAAGCCCGGGGTGCCACGCGCGATCGTCTTGGGATCGACGTCCGAAGCAATCGGCACCTTCTTCATGTGAACGCGCAGAATCTTCTCCCGCCCGTTCACGTCGGGGTTGGGCACCACGACCTGCCGATCGAAACGGCCCGGGCGCAGCAGCGCGGGATCGAGAACGTCGGGACGGTTCGTGGCGGCGATCAGGATCACGCCTTCGTTGGACTCGAACCCGTCCATTTCCACGAGCATCTGGTTCAACGTCTGCTCACGCTCGTCATTGCCGCCGCCGAGGCCGGCGCCGCGATGGCGCCCGACAGCGTCGATTTCGTCGATGAAGATGATGCAGGGGGCGTTCTTCTTGCCCTGTTCGAACATGTCGCGGACACGGGACGCGCCGACACCGACGAACATTTCCACGAAATCGGAACCGGAGATGGTGAAGAACGGAACGTTCGCCTCACCGGCGATCGCGCGCGCCAGCAACGTCTTACCGGTGCCGGGGGGACCGACGAGCAGCACGCCCTTGGGGATTTTGCCGCCGAGGCGCTGGAATTTCTGTGGGTCCTTCAGGAATTCGACAATTTCTTGCAACTCGCCCTTCGCTTCGTCGATGCCGGCAACATCATCGAAGGTCACCCGTCCCTGCTTTTCCGTCAGCATGCGTGCGCGAGATTTGCCGAAGCCCATCGCTCGACCGCCCCCTGACTGCATCTGGCGCATGAAAAACACCCAGACACCGATCAGCAGCAGCATCGGCAGCCACGATAGAATGTAATGCAGCAGCGGGTTGACGCCATCGTCTTCGGGTTTGGCGATGACACGAATATTCTTATCGGTCAGAGACTTAACGAGCGAAGGATCCTCTGGCGTGTAGGTTTGAAACGCCGTCCCGTCATTGCGTTGTCCGGACACCGTACGGCCCTGGATCACCACATCGCGCACCCGACCGCCATTCACATCGGATATGAAATCCGAATAGGCGACCTGCATCGCGCTGGGATGCGACGCTCCCGGTTGGAACAGGTTGAACAGCACCACCAGCAACAGGGCGATGATCACCCAAAGCGCTAGGTTGCGGCCGAAATTGCTCATCTGACTTCGCTCACATTGTAGGGCGAGAAATCGCCGTGCCCTGTCCGCCGACGAGGCAAACCATTCGCGTACCGTCCAGGCAACATAGGGTGTCCACGCGCCGCCTGCATCCCCTTCCCGCGCATTCTTCAGCCAAAACTGTCGTCACGCGGGTAAAAATGGCGCGTTGGTTAAGGAAACCGGCGGTTCGAACACCGCCTGGACCCCACACTCGCATGCCTTGGCAGGACGATAGTGCAGTTGCGGCACGGCTACCAGAATATTGCGGCACCACAGCGCCGGCATCGCACGCAGCACAACGGCCGGTAGATCGGTGTATGCGCGCAATCCGCTGGCTGCATTGCCCACCGCACCGAAAAACAGCCCGTCCTGTCTCCCTTTAGGGTAGACTAGGCGAAAGCGGCGGTCCCAAACCGCCCCGTCGATCGCGGGGACGGGCGGCGCCAAGGCCGCGTCCTCCCGCACAAGAAGCCAACCGGGACCGTGCTTGCCAGCCGCCATCAGGCGCACCCCCGCAATCGTCGCGGGCCTGGGCACGGCAGCCAAGGCGGCGATCCGGTCGATACCGGGCGCATATTCAGCGCCGCCGACCGTCCGCAACAAAACTGCCAAGGCTTCGGGCGCAATTGGGCCGGGAGACAATAAGGCAAAGCCCTC
>JBAXFK010000168.1:0-10601 GCA_037139955.1 Rhodospirillales bacterium | reverse complement strand
TATTGATTCTCCTTGCGACCCAACACATAGGCGTGCGAGGGCCGGATGCCAAATGAAACTGTGGAAACCAAGACCGTGATTCTGCTTCGCCACGGCCAAAGCGAGTTCAATGTCCATATCGCCGCCACTCGACGCGACCCTGGCATCGTCGACCCGCGTTTGACCGAGCACGGGCATGTCCAGGCGGAGCAAGCGGCGCGGGCGTTGCGGAGCGAGGGCATCGCCCGTATCGTTGTGTCGCCTTACTCGCGGGCGCTGCAAACGGCCGAACCTGTGGCGCGCTTGTTGGGCGTGCCAGTGTTTGTGCATCCAGTTGTTCGTGAGCGTTACGGCTATGCATGCGACATCGGCACGCCCCGATCCGAATTGCGGACCCGTTGGCCGGACCGAGATTTCTCCCATATCGACGAAGTCTGGTGGCCGTCCGAGGACGAAACTGCCGACTCTGTGATCGCCCGGGCCAGCGCGTTCCGAACGGAAATGGCGGCGCGACCGGATTGGTCGGACACGCTGGTGGTCAGCCATTGGGGCTTCATTCTGTGTATGACCGGGCTGAATGTCGCGAACGGCCATTGGCTGCGTTGCGACCCGACGGCTCCGCCGCCGGCCGAAATAATCTGGCGGTCGTAGAACCGGCATGGCGTAGCCGCGCGGGTCGTGCTAACCCGCCCCGCCATTCAGTACGGAGAACACCGTGTCCGATACGACCCAAGCGACCCAACCTGCCCAACCCTTGGTAGTCAATATTCAATACGTGAAAGATCTGTCGTTCGAGGTTCCGGGCGCCCCCCAGATTTTCACGACTTTGCGCGCCCAGCCACAAGTCGCCATCAATCTGGATGTGCAGGCACGCCGGGTGCAGGACGGGCAGCCGGTGTTCGAAGTGTCGCTGGTAATTAAGGCCGAGGCCTCCGATCCCAACGCGCCTACTAATGGCGGAACGCAGGCCTCGCCCGTTTTCGTGGCAGAGCTGACCTATGCCGGTGTGTTCACGCTGAACGGGCTGCCGGACAACGCGGTGGAACCGGTGTTGCTGGTCGAATGTCCCCGAATCTTGTTCCCGTTCGCGCGCAATATTCTGTCGGACGTCACGCGTGACGGTGGTTTCCCGCCGGTCCTGTTGCAGCCGATCGATTTCGTGGCGCTGTGGCAATCCCGCCGGGCCACCGCCGGCCAGCCGGTTGCGAACGCTTAATATTCTTGCCGTAAATAGCCGATGAAAAAGCGTGCTTCTCCTAAGCGGGGGGCGCGCTTTTTGTTGTGCGCGACTATCGCCGGTTCACGGCAGGCATTAGGTTGCCCTGAATTATTCAGGTGGAGACGATCGCATGAGCGACTGGAGCAAAGTGACACGGCCGATCCCCGTGCCGGACGAATACACCAAGCCATTTTGGGCCGCCGCGAAGCGTCGTAGCTTAGAAATGCAGCGTTGCCAGACTTGCGGCCATTTTCAGCATCCGCCCTACGCGACCTGCACCCAATGCATAGGCGTCGATCTGAAGTTCGAGCCCGTACGCGGCCAAGGCAAAATCTACGCCTACACGATCATGTATCATACCGGCGACAAACGGTTCGCCGCAGCGGTGCCCTATGCCTCGATTATTGTCGAACTCGACGACGCCCCCGGGGCCTTTATGGCCGGCAACCTACTGGGCGCCGACTACACCGAAGCCAAGGTCGGGCGTCGTGTCGAAGTCATTTTCGAAGATTTGAACGACGAAATCACGCTGCCGCAATTCAAGCTGGCGGGGGAGTAAGCGCTATGTGGGACAATCGTTGCAAGATCGCCGTTAGCGGCGTCGGTTACTCCAAGGTCTCGCGTTCGGCCGATATTCCCCTTGCCGCGCATGCGCTGGAGGCCGTGAAAGGTGCTATCGCAGATTCTGGCTTGAAGCTGGAAGATATCGACGGGCTGGCGACTTACCCAGAATTGCCGGCGACGGGACATGCGGAGGTCGACGGGATCTCGGTCGTGTCGGTTAACTGCATGATGGCAATGCTGAATCTGCCCAACCTGACGTGGCATATTCAAGTCGGCTCCAGCAATATCGGTGGCGCGTTTCAGCAAGCGGCGAACGCCTTGCTCGCGGGCGTATGCAAGTACGCCGTTGTATGGCGGGCGATGCACAACCCCAAGGGCACATACCAAAACCTTCCGGGCAATATGGCAACCGGCGCGGGGCAGTTCACTGGCCCTTACGGGTTCGGCGGGCCGGGCCAAGGGCATGCGGTCGCCTATGCTCGCTGGTTGGAAAAGAACGGTCAGACGCGCGACAAGATGGCGACCTTGGTGCTGAATCAGCGCAAGAACACGCAGCACAACCCGCATGCCTATTTCTACGGCACCGAACTGACGCGCGAGGATTATTTCGCCTCCCGCATGGTGGCACACCCTTTTTGCCTGTTCGATTGCGATATTCCTGTGCAGGGCGCGGTGGCCGTCGTGCTGACCATGGCCGACCGCGCTCGGGATTTGAAGCCGACTCCGGCCTATCTTGCAGGCTACGGTCAGCGGCTCCATTTCGAAACTGCCGGTCGGATCGGCAGCCTTTCCGACTACATGGAGGGCGGTTCCAGCTCGGCCAAGCTGACTTGGGAACGCTCCGGCTTCACCCCCAAGGATGTCGACGTGGCCCAGATATACGACGGGTTCTCGGCCTCGGTGATCTACGGCTTGGAATCCTACGGCTTCTGCAAAGAAGGCGAGGCGCTGGACTTTATCCAGGACGGTCGCATCGAATTGGATGGCGAATTGCCGCTCAATACCTTCGGTGGCAGTCTAGGCACCGGCCGTATACACGGGCTTTGGCACATTATCGAGGGCGCGTTGCAGGCCTCGGGACGCGCTGGAACCCGGCAGGTGAAGGATGCGAACGTGTCGTTCGTCGGTGCCAGCGCACCGATTGTCACCGGCACGACCTTCATCTTCGTCCGCGACCCGTATTGACGAAGGGGGGAGGAACTCCTCCCCCGCACCGATTAACCTTTCGTCTTTCGAGCCGCTGCGACGAGCTTTTTCATCTCGGCGGCGTCGATGGCGCCCGGCACGACTTCTTCGCCGACGATTAAGGCAGGGGTGCCTTGTATGTTCAGCGTGTGTGCCAGCGCCAGATTGGCGTCGAGCTGGGCGCGAATCGCCGGATCGTCGATGTCGCGGGCCATTTTCGCCCAATCCAGCCCTTGCTTCTTCGCCACGGCTTCTAGCGATGCCATCCCTATATCGCCGGGCATCGCCATGACTGCGTCGCGGAATTTCTCGTAAGCATTCTGCCGATGCGCGGCGAGCAGCGCTTTGGCGCCCAAGGTGCTTGCCGGCCCAAGGATCGGCAGGTCTTTGTACACCAGCTTTACCCCTTTATCCGCAGCCAACAGCTTCGCCATCTCCGGCTCCAGCTTCTTGCAGTAGGGGCAGCGGACATCGAAGAACTCGACGACGGTGACGTCGCCCTTGGCATTGCCGGCGATCGGGTCGGTCGGGGTGACCAGCTTTTCGCGCATTGCGGTCAGCGCGGCCTGAGCGCCGGCCCTTTCGCGCGCGGTTTCGTCCGCTTGCAGCGCTGTCACCGCATCCCGTAAAATAGTCGGGTCCTGAAGCAACGCCTCCCGTACGATCGTCACGATTTCCGATCGTTGCTCCGCCGTGAAGGCCGCGCTGGCGATCGGGGGAGCCAGCAGCAATGCCGACACGGCTAGCAATATCGAAAATCTCATTCGCGGTTCTCTTTCTTCGCGGCGTTGCCGATGTCCAGCGCCCGTAATTTCGGCGGTCCTTGTGGCAGGGATTCGGCAGCTATGCGAGCGAAGCGTTTGGCCAACGGGTAATCCCCGTTGCGGATTGCTTCCTCGGCCAAAGCGAGATTGGCCTGTCCGATGTCGCCCAATTGGCCCCAGGCAATGCCCAGCAGGTGAAAGAAGCTGTCGTCTTCGGGGTCTTGCCACCGCGCTATGTCGAGTTGGCCGATGGCGGATCGCAACATAGATCGGTCGCCGGTTTCCATCATGGCCTGGGCCAACCCTTGATGCAGTAAGGGTTGGTTCGGCGCGAGTCGAACGGCTTCCTGGTATGCAGCGACGGCTTCTCGCGGGTGGCCGGTCTCGTGCATAATCTGGCCGCGCATTTCTCGGTACCACGGGTTGGCCGGTTGCAAGGCGATCAATCGATCCATAAGTCCGAGTGCGGCATCTCTATGCGATAACTGGTGCTCCGCCGCTGCGCGCGCATACAGTGCCGGCTCGGATTGGTCCGACGACGGATAGGCATGCAGCACCGAATTGGGGATGCTTAGAAATCCGTCCAGCTTGGCGCGCACCAGCAGATAGGCCTGCTCCAATTTTATGGGGAGTTCCCTGCCACGTCCGGTCTCGGCATGGCGGCGCATGAAATTCATGCGATCGCGAGTCAATGGATGAGTCATGAGAAACGGATCGCGCCGGTCATGTACCAGCGCGTCTTCGTCGTCCAACTTTTCGAATAGTCGCAGCAATCCGCGCGTCGACCAGCCGAGGCGGTCGAGCATCGCCGCTGCGGCGCTGTCGGCGCCTTCCTCTTGCCCGCGGGAAAATGACAGATAATGGCGCTGCGCCATCGACATACCGCCCAAGGCTGCACCGACACCGACGCCGCCGTCGCGCGAAGCAACCCCCGCCGCCCCGGCGATAAGCATTGCCCCGAGAGAGCGCCACATCATCTCGCGTGCTATTTCTGGACCGCGACTGATATCGCCATGGGCGACATGGCCGGTCTCGTGCGCCATGGTGCCGACGACTTCCAGCGCCGAATCGGCCCGCATGATCAGGCCGGTGTGGATGAACATCCGGTTGCCGGTGGTGACGAACGCGTTTATGGCACGGTCCCGCACCAGGACGATGCGGATCTTGCGGGTATCGAGGCCGACGGTGCGGTAAAGGGTCGTGGCGAACTCGCGCAGCAGAGTTTCGGTTTCGGCGTCGCGAATGACGACAATGCGTTCGCCGGGTCCGCGTTCCTGCGACCTAGCCGACGGAAACGGAAGGAACAGGGCGCTTATGATCAGAGATAGCGCGAAAAGGGTGATACGGATGCGGCGCGTCATGGATGGGATCGTAGCGCGGTCGGTGCTCGGTGTCCCCCTCGTACTGGCACTCGCCCTTGGTGGATGCGAGACGCTGAATAGCGTCAAGAAGACCTTCATCGGTGGCGACACCAACGCCAATTTGGGTCAGCCGGGATTTATCGAGGGGTTCATCGGCGGCACCGTCGCCGATGAACCCCGTGCGGCCCTGGTCGGACGGGAAGTTCTATCGAGCGGTGGGACCGCCGCCGATGCCGCCGTCGCCATGGGCTTCGCATTGTCGGCGACTTATCCGTCTCGCGCCGGTTTGGGCGGCGGGGGGGTCTGTATCGCCTATGCGGCCGATAAAAAATCGCCCAACGGTGGCACGCCGGAGGCAGTATCGTTCGTCCCCCTGGCACCGCGCGTCGGTACCGGCGGCGATCGTCCGTCTGCCCTGCCGTTGATGGCGCGCGGCCTGTTTCAATTGCACATCCGCTACGGGGCGTTGCCGTTCGAAAATCTAGTGTCCCGCGCCGAATATCTCGCGCGCTCGGGTGTGCCGGCTTCGCGAGCTTTCGCGAAAGATCTTGCGCTGGTCGCTGGGCCGTTGCTCGCCGATCCGACTGCGCGCGCGGTGTTCGCCCGAGGCGGTGCACCGCTGACCGAGGGGCAGTCGATGGTGCAGGCGGAGCTTGCCGGAACGTTGGCACGGATTCGCCTATCCGGCGTCGGCGATCTTTACCAAGGCGCCATGGCAGGGCGCGTTGCGGAGGCGTCGCGCCAGATCGGCGGACCGTTAACGATCGACGACCTGCGTGGTGCTTTGGCGGGCGTCGCACCGGCAATCGTGGTTTCCTACAAGAACGACAAAGTTGCCTTCCCACCGCCGCCGACCGATGGCGGGCTGTCTGCTGCGGCGGCATTCTTGGCTTTGGTACGCGATCCCAGCGATCTCAACGGCGCATCCTCCCGAGCGATGGCGGCCGCAGCTAGGTTCCGGGCCGTGGGCGGCGATGCGCAGGCCCTGGTCAAGGCCACCGATCTGCCACCGGCCGCGTTGCCATCGTTGCCGGCCTCCACCACCTTCGGGGCGTTGGACCGCAGCGGCAATGCCGTCATGTGTGCCGCCACCATGGGTAATCTGTTCGGCACCGGCCGGATGCTGCCCGGCCTCGGGTTCCTGCTAGCGGCCTCGCCCGCTTCTTTGCCGCCGCCACTGCTGTCGGTCGGGTTGGCATGGAGTCCGCGAGACAACGCGTTCCACGCGGCTGTCGGCGGATCCGGTCAAGCGGGAGCATCGGTCGCGGTGGCCGCGCAACTCATGAGCGTCCTGAATAGCGGCAAGCCCATCCAGGTCCCCGAACCCGGTCGGTCTAACGCGATAGCATGCACCGGCTATTTGCCCGGAAGCGAGCGAAGCTGCGGATTCTCTGTCGACACGCGTGAGGCGGGTCTTGCGGCGGCGGGCCAGTGAGCCTGAAGATCGGCCGGGGGGCCTCTGCCCCCCCGTTCATGGTGATGGACGTCATCTCGGCCGCCAATGCACGGCAGGCGGCGCTGCCTCCGGGCGCGCCTAGTGTGATCCGGATGGAGGTCGGGCAGCCCGGCACCGGTGCTCCGGCCGGTGCGGTCGAAGCCGCGCACGCAGCGCTGCGATCCGGCAATCCCTTGGGTTATACAGAAGCCTTCGGTCGCCGGTCTCTCCGCGAACGCATCGCGATGCTCTACCGCGAATGGTATGGGTTGGATGTGTCGGCCGATCGTGTAGCGGTGACCGTTGGGGCCTCGGGGGCGTTCCCGCTGGCATTCCTGGCGGCCTTCGATCCTGGCGATCGGGTCGCGATGGCGGCACCGTTCTACCCGCCTTATGTCAATATTATCACGGCCTTGGGCATGATACCTGTTGTAATGGAGGCTGGACCGGAAACCCGCTTCCAGCCCAGCGTCGCGATGTTGGAAAAGCTCGATCCCAAACCCGATGGTTTGATCGTCGCCAGCCCCTGCAACCCCGTCGGTACCATGCTGCATCCCGACGAACTCGCGGCTATCGCGCGCTGGTGCGATGCGAATGGCGTGCGGCTGATCAGCGACGAGATTTATCACGGGCTACACTACGACAGCGCCATCGCTACCGCCGCCGCGTTGAGCCCGAGCGCCGTGGTGATCAACAGTTTTTCGAAATATTTTTCCATGACCGGATGGCGTGTCGGTTGGATGGTGTTGCCCGAGGATTTGGTCCGCCCGGTCGAGTGTCTGGCGCAGAACATGTTCATTAGCGCGCCCTACCTCTCCCAGGTCGTGGCCGAGGCCGCGTTCGATTGCCAGGACGAACTCCGCGCCAATATCGCCGGTTACCGCCGTTCCCGCGACTATCTGCTTGGCGCTCTTCCCGAGGCCGGATTCCACCGCCTGAGCCCGGCCGAGGGGGCGTTCTATCTGTTTGCCGATATTTCCGATCGATCGAACGACAGCATGGCCTTTTCCGCTCGCATTCTGGCGGAGACAGGGGTGGCCGTGACATCGGGTGTGGACTTCGACCGCAACCGAGGCAACCGGTTCCTGCGCTTCAGCTACTGCGGCCCCGAGGCCGACATGCGTGAAGCGGCCGCTCGGTTGAAGGCTTGGCAGTAGGTAACGGGCGACGCTAGCGTCGCCGCGCCAGTAACCCGGCGAGCGACACCAAGCACACCCCGCCGACCAAGAAGGCGACGCGCGCCCCTGCATGATGCAGGATCAACCCGAACACTAGCGGTCCGGCCGTTTGCCCCAGGAAAAAGTGGAAAGCGTGCAGCGCCACCGCCGTGCCTCGGGCGCGGGGGGCGACGTCCGCCACGCGGGTTTGGATGGAATTGTGGATCATGAACATGCCGGTGCCCAGCAGCACCCCGGCAGCGATGAACACATGGGCCGTGCTGGCGAAGGCGAATGTCACGTACGACAACAGGCATAAGCAGCCGCCTAGCATGACCATGCGGTTCTGCCCGATGGTCCTCAGCACCGGTTTGGCGATCGCGGTGTAAAATAGCCCTCCCGCCCCGAAGGCGGCGACGGCCAATCCCGCCTCGGCTGTGCCGCCGATGCCGCGATCCGCGAGTTCGACAGCGAAATACGGGAAAGATCCGAAGACGAATCCGCCCTCGACTGCGACCGAGAAATACAACAGTCGAGCAGCTGGCATGCGCAAAATGCGGATGTAGCCGGCGACGGCGCCCCAAGGATCGAATCTGTTGTGCGGTTCGGATGGGAAACCGCGTGCGCCCAAGATCAGCGTGAGGCATCCGAGCGCCGCCATTGCACTGGCGCTCAACATAACACCGCGCCAGCCGATATACGGTTCTAGCAATGCCGCTGCGCTGCCGCCGGCGATTTGGCCGACGATGGTGCAGGCGATTAAGCGGGACAGAGCGATTTGCCGGCTGTCGGCGGGGGCGGTGTCGCTGACTAGCGCGATTGCCAGAGGGTTCAGTCCCCCGGCTGCGAGGCCCGACAGCGCGCGCAGGACCGTCAATGTGCCCAGGTCCGGTGCGGCGGCGCAGGCAATCAACAGGATTGTCAGCAGTCCGAGTGCGACTGTCATGACCCGGCGCTTGCCCAAGGCGTCTCCGATCGGTCCGAGAATCGGTTGGATCAGCGCGAAGGGGAGGGCGAAGGCGCTAGCCAATAGCGCGGTGCGTGCAGCGGTTCCGCCCAGGTCTTGGGCCAACACCGTTACCAGCGGGTCTGTCAAACGGCTCACCAACGCACCGGAAAACACGGTGAGGGCGAGCAAAGCGATCAGTCGCCCAACGGCCGATTGAAATATCATGCGGCGCGGTTTGGCCGGAATGTCCCGCGCGCACAACGCACGAAAGCCCGACATCCCCCATGCGCAAACCACGGGACCACCTCAAAAAATTCAACTTCTTATTGAGAAACTGGCTCGGGCGGTAGGATTCGAACCTACGACCGATCGGTTAACAGCCGATTGCTCTACCGCTGAGCTACACCCGAACACTTCGCGAGGCGGTTTGCTTCTCGCGAGGCCGGTTCTTTAGAGGTGCCGGGCCTGTTGGTCAACAGCTTGTCATGCACTTCTCATTCGTCGCGGACCCTGCTATCAGACTGCCAACGTGGCCGTCTGGCGGAATGGTAGACGCAAGCGACTCAAAATCGCTCGCTCGGAAGGGCATCCCGGTTCGAGTCCGGGGACGGCCACCACGCTCCCTTGCTCTATTGCACGATCGGACAGCGAAACTCCGTTAGGAGCGGGCTAGAGAAGGGATTCGGGTTGGCGCGGAGTTCGAATCGCGCGGATTGCTCGCCCGCACCGAATTGCAGCATTATCCGATCTCCTGCCGACATCGCTTGTGCGCGGCCGATTAGACGGAAAAGCGACCACGGACCGGGATCCTCCAGCGGTTGGGTGCCGGCGATGGTTAAGCGGGCCGGCGTCGCGGCGGGCCATGACAAGGCCGCCGGCCGAGGCAGGCTACCGCGCGCCGACATAATTTTCGCACCGCCGTATTCCAAGGTGCCGGCGCCGACTTCGGACGGGGTGAGATCGAATCGCACCATCGGCTGGGGGCTGCCATTCGGAAAAAACAGGTCTCGGATCGCGGCGGCTCGTTGGAATTGCGCCAAGCTCTCTGGGCTCACCGGAAGGGCGACGTTCTCGACGGTTTTTGCCTTCCAGGGGCGGGCGGTCGTGTCGACATAGAGTTTTAATTGGGTGTTGAAGAACGCATCGATCGCACCGCCGGGACCAAGCAGCCGGGTGAAGTCGTCGATCGGTACGTCGGAGGTGGCGCCGGACGCGAACGGGTAGCGGTTGCCGGTGACCGTCTGGCACAACGCCGCCGGGCCGCCGCCGGCATTCCAGGCTGCGATAGTGGCACCGCGAGGGCCGCCGTCCCGCAAAGCAGCGCCGCCGGTCGCCAACGTGATCAGCCAACGCGCGAGGGGTTGCGGCTGGCGCACCGATTCCATTTTCAGCGCTGCGGCCGGGTCCTGCCCAGCATCGGTCGCGGCTTGTCGGGTGGTGCTCGCAGCCTGCTTCGCGAGTTGCTGCTGCAAATTGCTCAATGGCCGCAGCACCAGATCGATCGGCGCGGCATTGCCGTCGCCCACGACTCCGCGCAGCAATCGATACCGTTGGTCGATAGCACGAACAGCGTCGGTCGCCGGGCCGGGCGGGGCGCCGGTCGCGGGCGCTAATTGCCCTGCGGCAGACACCAACACTTTGCGAATCGGTGAATAGCTTGAGGCCAGGATGAACAAATCCTGCGCCGCCTGGGTGAGATTGCGTGGCGGCAGCGGGTCGATATCGGCAAATAATCCATCCCAGACCTCAACGTATTCGGCGGCGTAAAGATTGGCGATATCGGCTTCTAGCGAGCGGCGGGCGGGGCTATCGGCGGGCAAGGCTTGCCCAAGCACCCAGCCCTCGTCGGCGGTTTCGCGCGCGATGCCGGGCAAAGCGGGTAGAAACGATTCACGAAAGCCAGCGGGCGTGAACAGGCCCGACACACCTTCGTCCAATCCCCGTCCGGATAAGCGCCCGAACAGCATCGCACCGGCCGGACCAAGCGC
>JBAXFK010000167.1:0-10646 GCA_037139955.1 Rhodospirillales bacterium | reverse complement strand
GCCGCCACCGCTCGGGTCAACAACAAGATCTTGGTCACCCGAAACACGGCCGATTTCGCCGACATGGGGGTCGAGATTGCCGATCCCTGGGCGATCGGCCTTTAATCGGTCACCACCACCTTGGCCTTCATGTGCGGATGCAACCCGCAGATATAGGCGAACGTGCCCGATTTTTCGAATTTGTAACTAAACGTTCCGTCGGTATCCATCGGTTTGGACCCGATGCTCGATCCGATCGCAACGACGGTGTGCGGGATATCGTCGTTGTTGGTCCAGGTGACCTCGGTCCCTTTCCTAATCTTCAATTCTGCCGGCACGAAAGCGAAGTTATCGATATGCACAGCGGCTTTGCCATCTTCGGCCCGCGCATCCGCCGTCATGACGGCGAACGCCAACGCGATCGACAGCGGGCACAGCAGGCCCCGCCGAGCCCAAGGGCTCGGTTCGGTCGTTACAGGCATGGTTGTCTCCCTTAGCCGGCGAGCGGCGTATCGACGATGGCGAGCGGCGTATTATTCGTCACCAAAGTCACGCGACGAATGCCGAGGTAGTTCTTCAACTCCCCGGCCGCGACCGGCATCGGCCCCGGGCCTTTAGCCACCCCAGGCACGCCCTGCGGAAAGGCGGTGGAGCGGGCGGAATGGAAGGCGACATGACCCTCGATCTTCTGCATCACCTGATGGATATGGCCGTTCAGTACAGTAACCGATCCGAATTTCTTCAAATAAGTCAGGGCTTGCGCGCCATCGGCTGTGCCCCACCCCCAATCCCGGTAAGCGATCCACAAGGGCACATGCGCAAACACCACGATGGGCGTGCTGGCGGTCAGGCCGGCAAGGTCTTTCGCCAGCCAATCGAGCTGCGGCTTGCCTAAAGTGCCAAGCCCAGCCCCTTGCAGATCGATAACGTTCACCAGCCCGACAAAATGCACGCCGTGCGCGTTGAAGCTGTACCAACCGTCGCCTTTCGTGCCTTTACCATAACGATTAAGGTAGCTTTTGCGATCTTCCTCCAGCACATCGTGCTCGCCGGGGACGGTGTAGACCTGCATCCCCGTGGCTTTCAGCAGTTGCGCGGCGTCGTCGAATTCCTTCGGCTTCGACAGATGCGTTATGTCGCCGGTGTGGATAAGGAACGCGGGGCTATCGGCTTGCGTCGTTACTTTGGTCAGTGCTTCCTGAAACGTAGCGGTCACGTTTGTGTTTACCGGCTTATCGAAGCCCAAATGGCTGTCGCTCACCTGCGCGAAGGTGAAGCGCTTCGTCTCGGCCGCCTCGGCGGACCCGATGAGGCGTGCGCTTGGGATACCGCCGGCGATGCTCCAGACTGCGGCGGCCCCCGCCCAGGTCATGCAACGCAGGAAGCCACGACGGTCTTGGTTTTCGGGTGTGTCTGTCACGATGTGTGTCCTGGACCTGGGAACCGGGAGCGGCCCCTTCAGCCGCAATACCGGCGGCGCCTCACGGATATTCCCGGCCCGAACGATTTTTCGTCGGCCGGGAATATCCGATCGCGAACCGGGGTATAACGATCGCACCACCATGGATCGCCGCCGCGTGGCTCACGACGACCGCAAACGCCGCTTCGAGCTTCTCGCGCTCCCGCATCTCGATGCGGCGTTCAACCTCGCGCGCTGGCTGGCCGGCAATTCCGCCGACGCCGAGGACGTGGTGCAGGACGCTTATTTGCGGGCTTACCGCTATTTCGACAGTTTCCAGGGCGGGGAGTTTCGGGTCTGGCTATTGAGCATCGTGCGCAACAGCTTCCTCGACTGGATCGCGGACAATCGATCCGGGCGCCTGCTGTTTCAGGCCGAACCGGCGGGGGAAACCGACGACACTTTATGGGCCGAACGTCCGCGCGACCCGGAGTCTTTATTGCTAGACAGCATCGACAATCGAACGCTGGAACAGTTGATGCTAAGCCTCCCCATCGAATACCGGGAAGTGCTGTTGCTGCGAGAGGTCGAGGACCTTTCCTACAAGGAGATAGCCGCCATCGTGAACACGCCTCAGGGGACGGTGATGTCCCGCCTGTCCCGAGCCCGCCTCGCACTGAAGAAGCTGTGGATCGGCGCACATGACGTGTGACCGTTCCCGCATATTGCCGATGCGCCTTGCCGACGGGGCGTTGCGCCAACCGCGCCGTTTCCTCGCCGAACGCCATATCGCCGGCTGCCGCGACTGCGCTGCCGCGCTCGAGGATTTATACGCAGCACGCACGATGCTGCGCACCAAACTCCCGTTTCACCGAGCCCCACCGCGATTGGCGGCGCGCATCGGTGCGGCCCTACCCCGAGAAGCGCCCCCTGCCCCGAACCGCCTCCGGTTTCTGCCCCAGGCTTTTGGCGGGGGGATGGCAGGAGCACTCGCGGGGGCGGCGCTAACGCTGCTCGTGCTGCATGGCGCAAGGTCCACCGACCCCGAGGTCCAGGGCGCCATCGACAGCCATGTGCGCTCGCTGATGGCCGAACACCTGATGGATGTCGCCACCAGCGACCGTCACACCGTCAAACCCTGGCTATCCGCTCGGCTGGACGTATCGCCGCCGGTGCGCGATCTGGCCGATCTCGGCTTCCCGCTGCTGGGCGGGCGGTTGGACTATGTCGATGGGCACAAGGGCGCGGCGGTCGTGTATCGGCATGCCAAACATGTCATCAACCTGTTCGCCTGGGCCGCCGCCGGGCGGGATTCCGGTTTCGCGGAACAAGCGCACCAAGGGTTCAACGTCGTATCCTGGCGCCGGGACGGCATCGCCTACTACGCCGTTTCGGACCTGGAGGCCGACCGTCTGGCAGCCTTCGCGCGACTGGTCGGCGGGACGGCGCCCTAACCGTTGATCGGCCACCGGACCGACGGCTAGGGTTCCCATCGCAGACATGGGAGTGGAACATGAACCTCGGATTGCAGAATCGCCGCGCACTGGTCATGGGCGGGACCAAGGGCTTGGGCCGATCGATTGCCGATGCCCTCGCCGAGGAAGGCGCGAACCTGGTCGTCAGCGGCCGCGACCAAGCGCGGTTAGACGAAGCCGCCGCCGCGCTGAAAACCGAAGGCGCGGCCAATGCCATCGGCATTGTCGCCGATGTCGCATCCGGGGAAGCAATGGACCGCCTCGCCGATGCCGCGATCGCCGCGATGGGCGGCGTGGATATCCTGGTGCTGAACCATGGCGGCCCGCCGCAATGCATCGCCTCGGAGATGCAAGAAGCCGATCTGGTGAAATGGTTCCAGCACATCGTGGTCTCGCCGATCCGCATCGCCAACCGGCTGATCCCCGCGATGCGCGCGCGCGGCTGGGGCCGGGTGATCGTGGTCGCAGCACCGGCATGCAGCAGCCGCTCCCCAATCTCGCGCTGAGCAACACATTGCGCGCCTCGATCTGGGCCTGGCTCAAGACCTTGTCGGGGGAGGTTGCGGCGGACGGCGTGACCATGAACGTGCTGGCCCCCGGCACGATCCTGACCGATCGGACCAAGGAATCGGCGGGGGCCTTGGCCCTACGAAAGAATATTAGTTTCGAGGACGCCTTAGCCGAACGCGTGGCCGAGGCAGCGAAGCAGATCCCCGCCGGACGCGTGGGCATGCCGGACGAGTATGGCCCGATGGGTGCGTTCCTGGCCAGCGACAAAGCGGGCTACATCACCGGCAGCATGGTGCGGGTCGACGGCGGGCGCATCCGGGGCATGGTGTAGCGGGCGACCGCATCGACGGGGGCGGCCTCGGTGCCACCCCCGCTGCCCTGCTTTCACACCGGCACGTACGGCGCCGGCACAAAGAACCGCCCGCCCACCGTTTTCAAAGCGTTATTCTCGCTCGCCATTGCTGCGGTCCGCAGTGCGATCAGCAATTGCCCCGCCACGGTTTCCCGCCAGAACCACCGGTCGATTTGCCCAGCCGAGGGCGCGGGTCCATCGGCCTGCACGGCTTCCCCGTACATCGCCTTGATGTCGTCGCAAAGGAAGCGCAACGCCAAAGCCGGGGTGCTGTGCTGCGGCACACTTGGCAAGTCGCCACGCAGGAATGCCGTCGCGAATTCAGGCCAATCTTGAATCGATTGGCCCGACAACCCAACGGTCGAGCGGCCGAACCGTGCCTCGAACCGTTCCCAAGCCGGGATTACCTGCTCGATCTCGTCGCGGAATGCGTCTTCCCACGCGGCCGCATCGCCATAGCCGGTCGGCGGCGACACCGTTACGCTTGGCTGCCAATGCAGCCGATCGACGTGCGACGGGTTATCGTCCGGAAAATGCTCCAGGATGACCGGTCCGTCCGTCCGTTCGAGCAACCGCAACGCTTGCAGCAGCACCCGCCGCTGAAAATCGCTGTCGTTCGGCTCACCCAATGGACGCCCGAGCAGGAAAGGCGTCATGAGTGCGCGCGGAGGGCGGGTGTTAACGACCTGAGGCAGTACCAGCGCCAAAACCGTTGTCGGCAGGCCCCGTTCTTCCAGCATATGTGCCATCGCGCTCACGGCGCGGGTGCACAGCGGTCAAACCGGGGACAGAACGACGGCGTCGACGTGGTCGGCTTTGAAGGCGGCGGCGATGAAATCGGCGGACTCGATCATCGCGGCCGGATCGGTGGAGCCCATGACGGTGTAATGCGTATTCGCCACGCTGCCGATCAGTCCGTCGAGCGCCAGATGTTGCAGCCGCTCGATCGGGTAGACAACGTTGATGTCTCGTTGATAGCCGGCGCGATCGAAGTTGATCGACACGTGGCTAATCAGGATGTCGTTTGGGTCGGCACTTCGTTGCAACGGGCGGCACTCGCCGGACCCGAAAGCGAAGGGTTCGTCGCCGCGCCGGATCAGCGCCGCGCTGCTGACGATTGCGACACGACGCTTGGACAGCGGCGGGCCGGATACGAAAGGCGCGGTTTCGAACACGGGGCACGGGATATTTGCCACCGCCGTTCGGGTGGGTTCTGGTATTTCTTCGAGGCGCGCCATGCGATTGTGCTCCTAAAGTTACATCATGCGCTCATCCGCGCCGACCAGAAAGAGCGGTGTCTCCCCTGCCAATGCGCGGCGGATATTCGCCACCGCTCGCCGCAGCCCGGTTTCCCCGGTCCCGGGCACCGACGCGGAATTGTGCGGCGAGCCGATAACATTCGGCAACGCGAGAAAGGGGAAATCCATCCGGAACGTTCCGTGCCGCACAGGCTCGATCCACCAAGCATCGATGCAGGCGACGAATTTCGGGTTCGCTTGCAAATGGGCAAATAGCGCGGCCTCATCGACGATTTCCCCGCGCGCGAGGTTCGCCAAAATTGCGCCTGGCTTCATCAGACCGAGTTCCCGAGCGCCGATCCAATTTTTCGTTGTTGGCGTCAGCGGCGTGGAAATCACCAGCACATCGCAGGCCGCCAACATCGTATCGAGGTCGGCCGGCGTGCCGATCCAATCGGTCGGTTCGTCGGACGCCCCGCGCCGATTGATCGCATGCACCTTCATGCCCAAAGCCCGCATCAACCGCGCCGTGGCGACGCCGATGCCGCCGAAACCCAGAATGCCGCAGACGCCGCCGGCCAAGGAACGGTTGCGCCGGCCTTGGTTGAATTCGCCGCGCTTCAGCGCCTCATGTTCCGGAATCAGGCGCTTGGCAGCGGCCAGCACCATCGCCAGCGCATGTTCGGCCATCGGTTCGGCATAGGCGCCACCGTTCGACGCGATCGGTATTTGCGGCGGAAACACGTTCAGCGGCACGAAATCGACACCGGCATTGATGAACTGGATCAGTTTCGCCCGGTCGAGCAACGCCGGCTCGTGCGGTCGCAATTCCTTGGCGGTATTACGCGCCAGCAGCGCCGTCGCCTCCCGCAGCACCGACGTTCGGGTGCGGTCGTCGTCGATATCGGCGAGGTAGACGACATCCGCCGCGCCTTGCAGCGCATCGGCGATGAACGGCCGGCCTTTGGCTTCCTGCGGGAAGGTAACGACAAGCGTGTCGGTCATCAGAACCACGTCGCTTTGTTCACGAGGTTGCGCAACGCGCGCCCGGCGGCGAATGCGCGGCAATTATCCTCCATAATGTCGTAACGGCGATCGTTCAGATACGGCCCGTGCCCGGCCATATGCGGCGTGAGAAGCACATTCGGCATCGTCCAGAGCGGGTGATCCTGCGGCAGCGGCTCGATTTCGTAAACGTCCAGCGCCGCCCCGGCGATCGTGCGGGTGTCCAGCGCGGCGACCAGATCGTCCAGCCGGGTGGTCATGCCGCGACCGATGTTGATGAAGAACGCGGATTTCTTCATGCGGGCGAAGCGGGCGGCGTTGAAGAAACCCTCGGTCTGCGGGGTGTGCGGCACGGTCAAGATCACGAAATCCGCACGCGGCAACAATTCGTCCAGCGCTTCCGGTCTATGCATTTCGGCCACACCTGCGGGCGCGGAGGTCCGGCGTGCGTCGGTGGCAAGCACTGTCACCCCGAAAGCTGCGAGTAAACGGGCGGTCTCGGCGCCGATGCCACCGACGCCGACGATCAGCGCCGTGGCTTCCGGTAAATGCACGACCTGCCCGTCTTCCTGGCCGGATTTTTTCCATTCTCGACGTAACTGCTGAGGAATAAATACATGCAGACCGCGCGCAAAGGCCAGCACGAACGACAGAATATGGGCCGAGATATGATCGTTGAAAATTTCGCGAAAATTGGTGACTTGTAACGGATGCTCGATCAATTCCGGGAAATAGTAGCCGGCTGCGGGGGCGGCTTGCGGCGCCTGGAGCCAGCGGAGCTTCCGCGCCGCGCCCAATAGATCGGGGTTGAGCCAGCCGAACGCGCCCTCGGCGTCGACGATTTCGCGCTGTGCGGTTGCGGCGTCCTCAGCCACCACCACCCGCGCCTCCGGCACGCGTTCGGCCAATTGCCGACCCCATGCTCGGGTGGTCTCCGTATGCGGCGGCAGCATGACGAATTTGAACGAATTGGTGCCCGACATCGTGGCGTCCTCGGATGTTTCGGCACACTTTATAGCACGCCGCGCGCCGGGACCTATCCGTATCGGTGCACCATCCATAGCGAGATATCGGGCACGTAGGTAACCAGCATCAGAATGGCGAACATGACCAAATAGAACGGCCATATCTCCTTCATAACATCTTCGAGCCGCACCTTACCGACGGCGCACCCGACGAACAGGATCGCGCCGACCGGCGGGTGGCACAGGCCGATTCCAAGGTTCATCAGCATGATCATGCCGAAATGCACGGGATCGACGCCGAAATTGATCATCACCGGCAGCAGGATCGGCGTGCAGATCAGGATAGCAGGCGCCATGTCCACAAGACAGCCCAACACCAACAGCAGAACGTTAATCATGAGCAAAATAACGTTCTTGTCGTGCGACAATGTCAGGAAGAACGCCGTGATGTGCGCGGGCACCCGCATCATCGCCATCATGTAGCCGACGGACGACGCGAAGGCGATCAGCGTCATCACCATCGCCACGGTGCGCAAGGTACGGTGCACCAACCCCGGCAGGCCGCGCCAGGGAAATTCCCGATAGATAAACATGGTGACGAAGAACGCCCAGACGCAGGCGATGGCGCCGGCCTCCACGGCGGTGAAGATGCCGCCCAGAATGCCGCCGAGAATGATGATCAGCGTGATCAGCCCCCAGAACGCATCGACCGCAAGCTTGGCGGCATCGCGCAGCGGAATCGCCTCGCCCTTGGGGTAATCGTTGCGATATGCCAGCACGAGGCAGAGCACGATCAGCGAGAAGCCCAACAACAAGCCTGGCACGACACCGGCCAGGAACAGGCTGAGGATCGAAATCGTGCCGCCGGTCGCCAGCGAATAGATCACTGCGTTGTGGCTGGGCGGAATCAGCAGCGCCTGCACGGATGCGCTGATGGTCACATTTGTCGAAAAAACACGGGGATAGCCGACCTTCTCCATCTGCGGGATCATCACCGATCCGATGGCGGAGATATCGGCGACGGCCGATCCGGAAATGCCCGACATGAAGGTGGACGCGACGATATTCACCACCGCCAGCCCGCCGCGCACGCGCAGGAAACCGACCAGCACATTGGCGAAGCCGACCAATCGGCGGGCGATCCCGCCCTCGGCCATCAGCGCACCGGCGAGCACGAAGAAGGGAATGGTCAGCATGGCGAATTTGCTGACGCCCGAGGACACCTGCAACATCACCGCTTCCAGCGGAATATCCGTCCACCAAGCGGCGGCGAGTGCGGCCAGCCCGAGGGAATAGGCAATCGGCATGCCGATTGCGATGCAGAAGAACAGCGCGCCGATGACGATTCCGACATCCATGTCAGTGCCCTCCTTGTCCGGCGAAGGGATCGGGTGGGCGGCCGATCGCGACATGCTCGACCACGAACAGCATCAGGCAGATGCCACCGAACGGAATGGGCAAATAGGTAACGCCGACCGAGAGGAGCGGGAATTCGGCGATCGACTGGTTCCAGGTGGTTTGACACAGGCTAATGCCATGCACGGTCATGAACCCGCCGACGCCGAGCATCAGGGCCTCGGCGAGCAAATCGCAGATGCGGGCGATCCATGCGGGGGCGATATCGCGGAGGTAGGACACCCGCATGTGCAGCCCGAGGCGATAGCACGCCGCCGCCCCGAAGAAGGTCAACACGATAGACAGCAGAATCGCCGAGGCCTCCGGCCAGGATGCTGCGTTATTCAGCACGTAGCGGGTAAACACGCCGTACGGCACGACGGCGGAGATCAGCACCATCGCCGCACCCGCCATGACGACGCAGCCAAGATACAGAAGATCCATCGCGCGCCGATACGTCGTTGCCATGGCGGTTACTTCACCGCCTGAATACGCTCGATCATCGCGGCATGTTTCGGGCCGTACTTGTCCCACACCGGCTTCACCGCATCCTGGAACGGCTTTTTATCGGCAACCTGCACGACGGTAATGCCGGCTTCCTTCATCTTATCCAGCGCTTTCTGCTGGTAAGCATTCCACAGCACGCGTTCCTCGGCCTGGGCTTCCTTGGCGAATTTCAACAACAGCGCCTGGTCGTCCTTGGTCAACTTGTTCCACGTCGCTTTGGAGAACACCACCATCTCCGGCACGATCAAATGTTCGGTCAGCGTGTAATATTTCGCCACTTGGAAATGGTTGTCGAACACAAAGCTGGGCGGGTTGTTCTCGGCCCCATCGACGACGCCGGTTTGCAGCGCGGTGAACACCTGATCGTAGCCCATGGCCACGCCGTTACCGCCGAGGGCATTCATCATCTCCACGAACATGGGATTGCCCATGACGCGGACTTTCAGGCCTTTAAGGTCGGCGATCGTCGCGATCGGCTTCTTGGTGTCGTACATGTTGCGCGCGCCGGCATCCATCCAGCACAGGCCGATCAGGCCGGCGGTCGGATGATTGGTCACTTTATCCAGCAATTCCTGCCCGATCGCGCCATCCAGCACCGTCTGCGCGTGTTGGGTGGAGCGGAACAGGAACGGCAGGTTGAGCACATTCAGCTCGTCCACCACCGGGCCCATGACGCCGACACTGACGCGGGCGAAGGCGATAGCGCCGATTTGCGCTTGCTCGATGGCTTCTTTTTCGCCGCCCAACTGCATGGAGGCGTACATTTGCACGCTCAACCGACCGGCGGTGGCTTTGCTGAGTTTCTCGCCGACGGCTTCGACCGCCGCGACGGTGGGATAGCCTTCCGGATGCACGTCGGATGCCTTGAAGACCATTTTCGTCTGCGCACGCGCCGGAAGGGCCAAACCGGCGGTCAGGGCCGCGCCCGCGCCGATGCTCATGAAATGGCGTCTGTCGATCATCGTTGCCTCCTATGCCCGCGTCGCCGAACCGGCCCGCGTGGTTACTCGATGTTATGATGGTAGCGATCCCACGGCGCCGTCAAGCACCCGGCTTGCGCCATCGAACACACACTGTATGGTCCGCGCCAAATCTACCAGCCGGTATCGCCAGCCGGTAACGCCAGCCGGTAACGCCAGCCGGTAACGAAGGAAACCTCCATGAAGCTCACACGCCGTAACCTCGGCAAAAGCGCCCTCGCCGCTACCGCTGCCGCCACTTTGCCCGCCCAAGTGCGCGCGGCGGATGCCGAACCGATTCGCATCGGCTGGCTGGCGGCGCTCACCGGCCCCCTTGCATCGCCGTCGATCGGCTTCGATCGCGGCGTGCAGTGGGCCACCAACGAGATCAACGCCAAAGGCGGCGTCAACGGCCGCAAGATCGAACTGGTGATCCGCGACACCCAGGGCGAGCCGACAAAGGCCGTGAACGCCACCCAGGAAGTCATCAGCCGCCATAAGGTGCATGCGATCTGGGGGCCCACCAACTCGGGCGAGCTGCTGGCGACCACGCCGATCATGGCGCGCGCCAAAGTGCCCAGCCTCGTGGCGGGCGTGGTCAACAGCCTGATCGACCCGGTGAAATTCCCCAATGCCTTCCGCGTCACCCCGGCCAACAGCCAGTGGGACGAAGCCGTGCGCAACGATGCCATGAAAGTGGTCAAAGCGAAGAAAGTGGCGGTGTTCGGCGACGCGACGGGCTACGGCACCGCTGCGCGCGACGATTCCGTTGCCGGCTTCACCAAGGCGGGGGTGGAAGTCGTCTACTCCGGCATCGATCTGAAGGACGACCTCGACGATGTCGCCGCCCTGTCCTGCGCGT
>JBAXFK010000166.1:0-10661 GCA_037139955.1 Rhodospirillales bacterium | reverse complement strand
TCCGGGTCGTGGGCAACGATCCGGTCCACCATCTGGAAGTATTCGAGGCGCATGCGATTAGCCGGACTTCGCCGCCACCAGCGCGTCGATATGGCGACAGAGGTTGCCGAGCACAAAATACTCGTCGGTTGTAGCTTTGCCGTCGTTCACTTCTTGGGTCCACTGTTCCATCGGCATCTTGATGCCGAATGCCTTATCGATGGCATAGGCGACATCGAGGAAGTCGAGGCTGTCGATTCCCAGATCGTTGATGGCATGGCTTTCGGCCTTTATGGTGTCGGGTTCTATGTCGCATGTCTCGGCGATGATTCCGGCAACCGTTTCAAACGTGGACGACATACGGCAGGCCCCTGCGATTATGGCATGTGAACAATGGCGGGGGACTAACACCGGGACCGCCCGTGCCGCAAGGCCGCGCCTTTATCCGCCCACCCAATGCGGCGGTTCCCAGTGCCACAGCCCGTCCGACAATGCCCACCAACCAGGCATCCAGTTGCCGCCGTGGCCGGCCGCAGGCACGTATTGACCGGGAGACCAGAGGTAGCCGTTCCCGCTCCAATCCCAATGGCCGGGCTGCCACATCAGGGCTTCGGCGGAAATCGGAGGCTTCGGCGCGGGGTCCGGCAGCAGCGCCGGAACTGGCGGATACGGCGGTTGCGCGGTGCAGGCAGCCAGGAGCAGGGCACAGACGATCGCGGTCGGGCGCATGTCGGATCTCCGTCAGTCGGGCAGCAAAATCGTGGCGACCGCTTGGGCGGCGATACCCTCCCCGCGGCCGGTGAACCCTAGCTTCTCGGTCGTGGTGGCTTTGACCGAGATGCGGGACGCATCCACGCCCAATATGTCCGCCAGCCGCGCCATCATCGCGGCGGCGTGGGGGGCGATTTTGGGACGCTCGCAAATGAGCGTCACATCCGCATTCGCCAAACGCCCGCCCCTGGCCGCGATCCGCTCGGCCGCATGTTTCAGAAACCGAGCGGAATCCGCGTCTTTCCAGGTGTTTTCGGAAGGGGGAAAGTGACGGCCGATATCGCCCTCGGCCAGAGCGCCGTAAATGGCGTCGCAGAGCGCGTGGATGCCGACATCGGCATCGGAGTGACCGGCGAGGCCCTGGCGATGCGGGATTGTTACGCCGCACAGAACCATCGGTCGGTTGTCCGCTAGGACATGGACGTCGAAGCCGGTGCCGGTGCGGGGGTAAAGCGGCGGGGTCAGAATAGCCTCCAGGCGTTTCATGTCCTCGGGGTAGGTAAGCTTGATGTTGTCGTCCGAGCCGCGGACGATTTGCACCGCGATGTCGGCAGCTTCGAGGAGGGAAGCGTCGTCGGTGGCGCCGATCAGGCCGGAGCGGTGGGCTGTCAGCAGGGTGGCATAGTGGAACGCCTGCGGGGTCTGGGCACGGTACAGCCCGTCGCGAGGGACGGTTTTTTGGATCGCGCCATTGGCGACATGCTTCAGCGTGTCGGCCACAGGGACGGCGGGGATGGCACCCTGCGCTGTTTGCAGCGCTGCGATCAGCGCCTCGATCGTGCCGGCGGGGATCACGGGGCGGGCAGCATCGTGGACCAGGACGATGTCGGGGGCATGCCTTTCCAGCGCTGCGAGGCCGGCCAGCACGCTGTCTTGCCGGGTGGCACCGCCCGGAACCGTCGGGAGGTGGACGATTCCCCCGATGGCGGCGTCGATGGCGTCCGAATCTCCGACAGGTTGCAGCAGCCCGACATGGGCGGACAGCGCATGCGCGGCGTGGCGGATCACCGGTTGGCCGGCGAGGGTCAGGAATTGCTTGGGGGTCTCCGCCCCGAAGCGGGAGCCGGAGCCGGCGGCGACGAGGATGGCGGCGACGATCATAGCGGGAGTCTAGCCGATCGCGCGTTCGAGCGGGAGTAGGCCATTGTTCTTGGCAGCATGCACTCTAACGCACGCTCGACGTATTCCGTTCGGCCGACAAAGTGCTATCGGCCGCCGTTTTGCCCAGACGAAGCCGCAGTTTAAGCCGCCTCGGCCAACTGCCGCGGGCGATAGATCGCGATATGCGTCACCCGAGCAACCGCCGTCGCTTCATTCGCGACCACCAGCGCATCGATCTCCACCCACTTATGGCCTTTATGCTCGTAATTTTTGGTCACCCGCGCCCGCACGTTCAGCGTGTCGCCGACCCGCGCCAGCCCGAGATTCTGCACTTGGCTGCCCATATGCATCCAGGCCGGCAGAATAACGTTATGGGTCAATGCCCAGTTGCAGCAACGCAAGACGGTGCCGGTGTGGACGATGCCCTCGGCCAGATACAAAGGCAGGGTTTCTCGCGTATCGCCAATGTCTTGCACCTGATATTCCGGCGTCACAAGCATCGGATTCATGCCGAGCCAATCGCCGACCGCAATGGATTTTTCGTCGGCGGCGACGCGGTTCGCGCGGGGGGCCACCGCACGAAAATCGGACAGCGACGGTGCGGCAACCCCCGAAGCAGGCATTCCCGCGCGTCCGGTGGCGCACTGCACGCCCTCGCTGGTCACGGTGATGGCCATGCCTTCGGCGTCTTCCACGGCGGAGACCTCGGCAATTTCGCCCTCGTAAACCGGCTTACCGAATTTGGCCTCCCCGGTGCCACGGATCAGCCAGTCGCGGCCCCATTTCGCCACCGGCATGTGGGACATGTAGGCATAAACATGCACGCCCCCGACCAACCCGCCCTTGAAGCCGAAGCGCTGCGCTGTAGCGTCGTCGTGGATTTTGTTCTCCGACGCTTTGGCGGTGTTGAACGCAGAGACTTTGTACACGGGGAGGGTCATGGATCGGTTTCCTCGATTTGTTGCCGCGCCAAACAGGCCGGAGGCGGCCGGGTCGAACCCGGCCATGACGGTTTCGTAAAGGCGCTCAGTTGAGCGCCCACAGCCCCACTTCGTAGCCCGGCACGAAATTGCGGTTGTTCATATCCGGGTTGCGATTGACGAACACTCGGTTGAACATCGGGTGTCGCATCGACCGGGTCTCGTGCTCGATCGTGAAGATCGGCTTGTTGGTATCGACGTCCACGATGTCGTTGAAGCGATATTGGTGCTGGTCGCTTTCTTCGGTGATCAGGCCGCGCTCCACCAGCTTCTTATGCGGGCCGGAGAAATCGGCGAGCGTGATCTGGATGTGGTGACCGTCGTATTCGCCGTATTTCAGCGGGCTCTCGCGATAGATCACCCGGCTCTCGGCCGAGGTGCTGGCCCAGGCATATGCGCCGCGCTCGTCGGATGCCACACCCGCGATGCCGCCCAGGATTTCCACATAGAATTTGGCGATCCCATCGAGCTTGGTGCCGACAGGGACGTCGAATTCCACATAGGGCATGCCCACTCGCATCGGCCCGAACAGCGCCGGGGTTGGGGCATGGCAGCGGATGCGGTTGCCCCAGGGGCAGGTCGTCTCCACCACGTCGCCGGCGATGCGGTATGAGAACTGCGTCCCTTCGAGGTATTTCTTCGCCCCCTCCAACCGCTTCAGCAGCGCTTCCAGGTCCGGCAGCACCAACGCTGTGGTGCCGCGCAGAACCTGCGTACCGCGAGTCGGAAGATGGAACTGGCCGCGTCCGACGTTCACCCACATATTGTCCAGGCCGGACATCAAGTACGGATCGCGGGTAAGACCCAGGCCCATCAAATAGAATGCCACCGCCTTCGATTGATCGGGCACAAGCACGTTGACGTGGCCCAATTCCACGATATTGCCGAGGTCTTCCTCGGCGCGATTGAAAGCCGGCTTCGCTGCCATGTCGTTCATCCTACTTCTCCCCCGATGCGGTTCTGCTACCTAGGGGGCATGATACCCACGGGAACGTCCAGCACAACAGGCGGCCTGCGCGCGCTTCTGGCGGCGCCATCGTTTTTGCGTCTTTGGGCGATCGGCAGTTGTGCCAACACGATGCGTTGGTTCGAGCTTTTGTCGGCCGCGCTCTTTACCCTCGACATGACCGGGTCCGGCCTCGCCGTCGCCCTCGTCTCCGCCGCCCGCACCATGCCCATGCTCCTGCTTGGCGCCTTCTCCGGCGTGATCAGCGAATCGGTGAACCGCAAGCATGTGCTGCTGATCGGGCAAATTATGGCCTGCCTATCGTCCGGCAGCATTGCCGTCCTTGCAGCGTTCGGCGCAGCACGGCCCTGGCATTTGGGCGTCGCTGCAACGGTCACCGGCATCGTCTGGTCCACCGAAATGGCGACCCGCCGCCGCATGGTGGGGGAGTGCGTAGATGGGCCGCTGGTATCCCGAGCGCTGGCGTTGGATACGATGTCGAATTCTTTCACGCGGTTGATCGGGCCGGTGGCAGCGGGGGCGATCTATCAGGGGATGGGCATTGCGGGGTCGTACGCGGCCTCGGCCTGCGTGTTCGCGCTGGCAGCGGTGCTGTCGTCCGGCTTGCAATACCGGCAGGAAACCCGCCGATTGGTGCTAGGCCAAGTGCCGCGCGATCTGGCCGAGGGCGTGCGCTACGCCCGCAGCAACATCACCATCGCCGGGGTACTGCTGGTTACCATCTTCATGAACCTGCTGGGCTTTCCCTATTCGGCCCTCGTCGCACCGATCGGCAAGATGGTGTTCCAGGTGTCGCCAACGCTGGTCGGGGTCCTCGCGGCATCCGAGGCGTTCGGAGCCTTCATGGGCGGCGTCTGGTTGACCGCCAGCACGCCGCGTCTGAGCGGGCGGGTGCTGATGATCGGCGGGTCGCTGCTGCTGATGACCTGCGTGATTCTGATGCCCCTCGCCCCGGTGTTCCCGCTGGCCTGCGCGCTGCTCGCGGTCGGAGGATTCGGATCGTCGGCCTTCGCCAACATGCAGACCTCGCTGATCGTGCTGCACACCCCCGCGCATATCCGCTCCCGCTTGATGGGCTTGCTGACGGTGTGCATCGGCATGGGGCCGCTGGGCATCCTGCTGTTCGGCGCCGTGGCGGATCTGGTTGGACCGATGCTGGCGATCGATCTGGTGGCCTCGGTCGGGTTGGTGTGCGTCCTCGGGTCGGCATGGTGGTGGACCCGGCGCGACAAAGCGGGCCTGGGCGCCGACACGTTGTGAAAATAGCTGTAAGAAAGCGGCTTGCCCCCCTGCCCGCCCCCCGCTATAAGCCCGCCTCCGACGGGTGGGTAACCAAACGTCGTTGGCCGGAGTGTAGCTCAGCCTGGTAGAGCACTGTGTTCGGGACGCAGGGGCCGGAGGTTCGAATCCTCTCACTCCGACCAGGACCTTCGGTGAGAAAGCATCCCGCTCGATAGCCCTCACCGATTTTCCCGTACATCGAAAATCGGTCCGCGCGACTTCATGCACCTCAAGCGCGCACGATTTCGATTTTTCGTGAAGAAACAGCATTGGCTGCCATACGGTGTAGCCGAAGGCCGGCGCTTCGATCGTCCGGCAGAATATTTTGCCGCATGATTGCCGGCCAAGGCGACCGACAAAACCGCCGGAATCGATCCCGCATTCTCACCGAGGCTGCGAAATCGAAACCGACCGAAATGGCTTCGCCACTGCCCTAGCTCACCGGGTAGGCCCAGCACACATCCGGCGGCACCGACACGGCGACGGCGCTGCCCTCGGCATAGCGGGCGGCGCTGCCGACCTCTAGCGCTTCGATCGTCGTTCCCAGCACCGCAAGTCGATAGACCGTCTGCGTGCCCTGATAGTGGCGCGCCTCGACACGACCGACAAAGCCCTCGCCGCCCGACGCCAGCCCCACGTTGTCCGGGCGCAACGCCACCCGAGCGGGCGCGCCGACCGAAAGTTCGGACGCCATGCGGGCGATCAGGCGTTCGCCCGAAGCGACCTCGACCGCGCCGAAACCGCCGTCCCGCGACACGACGCGGCCGTCGATGACATTCGTTGCACCCGTGAAGCCGGCGACGAACAAATCCGCCGGCTGGTTGTAGATTTCGCTGGGCGTGTCGAGTTGCAACAATTTTCCGTCGCGCATGACACCGATACGATCGCCTAGCACCACAGCCTCGGTCTGGTCGTGCGTCACGTAGAGTGCGGTCAGTCCGACGCGTTTGATAATGCGCCGCAAATCGTCTCTCAGACGCAAGCGAAGCTGCGCGTCGAGATTGGACAAGGGTTCGTCCAGCAGCAAAATTTGCGGTTGGTAGACCATGCTACGGGCCAAAGCGACGCGCTGCATTTGGCCGCCCGATAGTTGCGTCACCGGACGATCGGCGTAAGTGGCAAGTTCGACCAGATCCAACGCTTCCTTCACGCCCTTGTCCAAGGCAGCGCCCTTAACGCCGCGCGATTTCAAAGGGTACGCCACGTTCTGCCGCACGGTCATGTGCGGCCAAACGGCGTAGGACTGGAAAACCATCCCGAGATTGCGATTGCGCGGCGGCACCAATACGCCGGCCTGAGGATCGGTATAGACCGTGCCCCCGATCACGATTTTACCCGAGGTTGGGTGCTCCAACCCCGCCACGCAGCGCAAGGTCGTGGTTTTACCGCAGCCGGACGGCCCCAGCAGCACCACGATTTCTCCGGCGGCAATGGTGAAAGTCACGTCGTCCACTGCCGGTTTGGCCCCGGCGGCGAAGGATTTTCTCAGATTCTCGACGCGTAGTTCAGACGACATGTTATTGCCTGTATCCGTATGCCTTGTTCCAATCTTCCAACCACGCATCGTGCAGCGACTGGAATTGCTGGAAGTCCGGGGTCCATAGCTTGTGCACGGCCGGATCGAAGCCGGGCGGCAGCACGGGCGGGTTTTTCAGGGCGGTCAGGTTTCCCTGATCGCGAATCGATTCGATCTGGCCCTCGTCCGACAGGCACCAATCCATCCAAAGCCTCGCGGCGGCGCGATGCTTACCAGCCTTCATGATGCCGCTGCCATAGGGGCAAACCGGCACGCCGTCGGTCGGGTAAACCGCATCGATCGGTGCGCCGGCCTTTTTCTTCGGATAGACGATGTTGAAGATCAGCGGGGCGATGCCGATTTCGCCGCGTACGACAGCATCGGACAGCGGAGCGCCGGACGGAAACAGTTTCGGTTTCGTGGCGACCTGGCGCTTCCAATAATCCTCGCCCAGCGTTTGCCGCTCGAACATGACACGGGTCCAGGTCGTGCCGCCCGACGGCCCGATGACCTGACCGATCTGCCCGCCGGCATATTGGGGGTCGCACAAATCGGCCCAGCTGCGCGGGGGATTTTTCACGATTTCCGCGTTCCAGGCGATCGACCAGGCCGGGGTTATGGTGGGCCACAGCTTGGGCGATACCAGTGCCGACGGCATGTAATCGGCCGCGTTGGGCGGAGCGTAATCGGCGAACAGGTCCTCGATTGCCTTGGTCTGACCGCGATCGGAATGATCCAACACGTCGGCTTCAAGCTTTCCGGCGGCGGCCTCGCTCTGCACGCGGGTGATCAACTGCCCGCCGGACGCGCGCACCATGTTCACTTTTACGAACGGAAAGCGTTTGTTGAAAGTCGCGATCTGGTCCTGCATCACTTCGGGGAAAGCGGCGGTGTACAACACCATCGCGCCCTCTTTCTTGGCAGCCTCGACCAAATCGGCAGCCGGCTCGTACGGCTTGGCGGCGCGGGCTGCGCCGTAACGGGCAAATGCGCCGAGCGCGGCAAGCCCGCCGAGCGCGTGTCGGCGTGTCATTGAGCTATTACAACGGTTGGTCATGAATCCCTCACGATCGGTGGTCATCGGCGCTTACTAGCCGGCACGGGCAATGCCGCCGGTTTGCGCGGCGGCGGTCGGCGTCGCCGCAGAGCGCGTCAACCAGTTGGTGAACGAAATAAGAATCCCCAGCAGCAGCATTTGCACGAGCGAAAACGCTGCGGTGATGCCGATATTGCCGCCCTCGTAGTAGCCCAGCAGTTGCACTGCCATCACCATGGTGCCGCTAGAATACAGGAACAGCGACGAGCCGAGTTCGCGGATCGACAGAATGAACAGCAGCGTCATCGCCGCGACCACGCCGGGTCGGGCCAGGGGCACCACGATCGAGGCAATGGTGCCGAGGGTGCCGCGCCCGCAAATCCAGGCCGCTTCCTCTAGCTCTTTGTGGATTTGCATCAACGAGGTGGACAATGCTTTGACCGTATCGGGGATGAACCGCGCCACGAAGGCGAGCGCGAGGATCCATAGCGTGCCGTAAAGCCCGCCGGGCAGCCCGATCCAGGCCCAGAGATAGGCCACGCCGATCACGAGACCGGGAATGGCCACGGGGATCGTCGTGATCACATCGATGATGCGCTTGCCGGGCACCCGCGCGCGCACGACGGTGTAGCCGATGGCGAAGGACAGCAGTCCGCCGACGGCGGCCGTGATGATCCCAACCTTCATCGAATTGATAATCGACGTGACCGTCAGCGGGTTGTCGAACATCTTGATGAAATGCTGCCAACCGTACTGCTTCATCTCAAACAATGCGGGAATATCCCGGATGAACAGAAACTTCCGGAACGCGGCGACGAACAACGCGATCGTCGGCAGCACCACGACAACGATCAGGTAAACGATCGCTAGGCCCAGCGTCATGAAGCGCCAGGGGCCGAGGTTCAGGGCCCTCGGGCGGAAGGCTTTACCCGCGACAGTGGTGTAGCTGCGGCCGGATACGATTTTCTGTTGCAAGAACACCAGCACGCCGGTGACGATCATCAGAATGACGGCGACGGCGGCGGCGGTGTTGTATTTCGGCGGCGACCATGCGGTCAGCGCGAAGATGTATGTCGTCAGCACCGAAATATTGGCCGGCGCGCCCAGCACGGCGGGAATGCCGTAAATTCCCAACATGACGATGAAAGACAGTAACATGCCGGACAGAATCGCTGGCATAATCAGCGGAAATGTCACTGTCGCCATGGTGCGCGTGGCACTGGCGCCGGAGATTTCGGCCGCTTCTTCCAGCGCCGGGTCCATGTTGCGCAACGCGGCGGCGGTGAACATGTAGACATAGGGCGCATAATAAATGCCGAACACGAAAATCATGCCGGGCATGGTGTATAAGTCGAATCGCCAAGGAATACCCATTTTGCTCAAAAGCAAATTGAGTAAGCCCGTCTTGGGCGAGCCTAAAATCGACCACGCCACCCCGGCCACCAAAGGCGGCACGAACAGCGGCAGCATGCCCGCGCTGGCGATCAATCCCTTCCAGGGCGTGTTGGTGCGGACGACCACCCAAGCAAACGACAGCCCGATCGCCACGGCCAGGGCGGTGCCGCCGCCGCAGGCCAGCAAGGAATTGCCCAGCGCGGCCGCGACATTGGGATTCATCGCCACGGTCAGGAAATTTCCGATGGAGAGGTCTTCGAGCCTATAGCCCTCTACGACCGGATTTGTGGTGGTCAGTGCCCCTATCAGCAGCATCGACGTGGGGTAGATCACCAGGAACGCCAGTATAGCGATCAGGAAACCCGACCACGCCCAGGGTACCCAAGCCCGCGTCACGCCGATTTTGTCCGATGCCGCGGCAGTCGCGCTCACCCCGATCACTCCCTCGATGCACAAGCGCCCCATGTAACATGCTCGGCAAAGTTTGCCAGCGATGGATTTTCGCGCCTACGCTTCATTTGCGCCTCGAATGCGCAAAGGCAAAAAATGAGGAAACGTCGATGTCAGTCACAGAAATGGGGCCGCTCGAACAGGCCCATATGCGCTCCGCGACCTTCCGAGCGGCAGCGGACAACACGAAAGTATCTGCCACGCACTGGCATATCGCCATGGCCAATGGCCTCGGCTGGGGCTTCGACGGGATGGACGGCGTCATTTTCGCCGTCGTCGCGCCGCAAGTCATGAAAGAATTCGCCGTCGACCTGGGCACATACCGATCGGGGGTGCAGATCGCGATGCTGATCGGCATCGCCGGCCTGTATTTCTGGCCCTGGCTCGCCGACAAATACGGTCGCCGCACCCTGCTGGCGATCAATATCGCCATGTTTTCGATCTGCATGCCGATCGTGGCGATGTCCAACAGCTTCTGGTTTTATGTCGGCGCTTACGCACTCGTTAGATTCTCTTTGAACGGGGAGTGGGCCATCGGCTCCATGCTCGTCGCGGAAACATGGCCGGCGCGTCTGCGCGGACTCGTGATCAGCGCCGACCGCTCGGCTTGGGGCGTCGGCGCGGCGTTGGCCGGGGGGATCGCTGCCTATATCGTGTCCGAATTCGGCTGGCGTGCTGCGTTCTTGCCGCCGGCGGTCATCGCCCTGATCGCGATCTACGTGCGCGTCATGTGCCCGGAATCGCCCTATTGGGTGCGGACCAAAGATCGGCGGGATCGGATCGAAGCAAGGATATCCGCCGGTCAGGCCGTGTCGGCCGAGGACCAGACCTGGATGAGCAAAGCCGGGAAGGTCGGAATCAAGCAATTATTCTTGCCCGACCTGATTAAGGCCACGCTGTTGTCCATTTTCGTCGCCAGCAGTTCGGTGATCGCCTTCAGTACGGTCGGGCTGTGGATGCCGCTTTTCCTGAAAGAAGCGCATGGCTTTACCCCCGCCGAATACGGCACGTTCTATATCTGGTGGGGTCTGGTCGGAGTCACCGGCATCTGTTTCGCCGGGTGGTTCATCGACAAGCTGGGTCGCCGCCTCGGCTTTGCCTTCATGCTGGCACAGGCGACGATTTTTATGACATGGTGGATCTTCGCCACCGATAAATCCACCTTGTTCTGGGTGGGCATCGTTT
>JBAXFK010000165.1:0-10696 GCA_037139955.1 Rhodospirillales bacterium | reverse complement strand
GTTGATGCGGGTCACGGCGGGTTTTTCCACCGTTTCGATGGGCCAGGGCAGATGCCAATGCAGGCCGGGCGGAGTCCATGTCGAGTAAGCGCCGAAGCGCAGGACAACGCCTTGTTCGTCGGGCTGAATGCGATAGACGCCGCTGGCGACCCACAGCGCCACCACCGCCATCGCCAGGATCGATAAGCCGCGCCCGCTGTTGAAAAAGCCACCGAGGAATCCGGGGCCGCCCGGTCCGTTCGGCCCGCGCCCGTTGCCGCCGCCATCGCCCATCGCGTTGCGAATAAAGGCCTGCACCTGCGCGATCAGTTGGTCGAGATCCGGCGGGCCGCTGGGGGGACGGCCGCGATTGGGGCCCCCCGGTTGCGGACCGCCCGGCGGGGGTTGGCTGGGACCTTCGTTACCGCTGCCGCCCGAACCCCAGGGGCTCGGGCCTTGATTGGGACCGCCATTATTCCAGGGCATCTTGACTATATAACTCCTGTTGACGTCCCAGACATGCGTCACCGTAGGCGACGGCCGCTGGCATTTCGGCGCCGCACACCATATTGGAGGGGCCGCCCGCTTATCGGCCGGACGCAAAGGGTTTGCAAGGAATGACCACACCGACACAGGACGCGCTGCGTAACGCACTGCGTGCCATCCAAGACCCCGCCACCGGGCGCGATATCGTCGCAGCCGGATTGGTCGAAGGCATCGAGATTCGCGACGGCCTAGTCCAGGTTAGCTTGCTGACCGATCGTGCCAAAGCCGCCTCGATGGAGCCCGTACGACGGGAAGCCGAGCAGGTGCTGAGCCGTCAACCGGGCGTGACCAACGCGACAGCGGTATTAACCGCGCACAAGCCGGGTGCTCGGCCCGCGCCCCCGCCCCAACCCCATGCTCACGGCCACGATCATGTCGGCGGGGGTGCGCAAAAGGCGCCGATGCTGCTGCCCGAGGTCAAGGCTATCGTCGCCGTGGCGTCCGGCAAAGGGGGCGTCGGCAAATCCACCGTGGCGGTCAATCTCGCGGTGTCGCTGGCCCGCCAAGGGCTGAAAGTCGGCCTCCTCGACGCCGACATCTACGGCCCTTCGTTGCCCCGTATGCTCGGCGTGAACCGCAAGCCGGAGGTCCGTGGCGACAAAATGGTGCCGCTGTCGGCGTGGGGCCTCGCTTGCATGTCGATCGGCTTCTTGGTGGAGGAAGAAACCCCCATGGTTTGGCGCGGCCCTATGGTGATGGGCGCGCTGGAACAGATGATGGGCCAAGTGTCCTGGGGGGCGCTGGACATCATGGTGGTGGATATGCCGCCCGGCACGGGCGACGCCCAACTGACCATGGCGCAGCGCGTGGCCTTGTCCGGGGCGGTGATCGTGTCCACCCCGCAAGACATCGCGTTGATCGACGCCCGGCGCGGTGTGAAAATGTTCGAGAAAACCCGCGTTCCCGTACTGGGACTGGTCGAGAACATGAGTTTCTTCTGCTGCCCCAACTGCGGCCATACGACCGATATCTTCGGTCACGGCGGTGCCAAGGCAGAAGCCACGCGCATCGGCACCGAATTCCTGGGCGAAATCCCGCTGCTGCTGGATATTCGTACGGCATCCGACGCCGGCACCCCGATCGCGGCATCCGCCCCCGAGAGCGACGCCGCCAAGGCCTATGCCGCTTTGGCGAAACGGGTTTGGGCGAAAGTCGGGGGCGGCGCGCGGGCGGCTGGGCCGAGGATCACGATGGACTGAAAAGGATCGCGTCCAGCGGACATCCGTCCCCCGATCGATCCAGGCGAAAGCGCCGACGGTTGAATTGCTGCCGCCCAATGCGATGCTCGCTTCGAAGCGAGCATCGCCGACGCGATCTTGTCACCGTCTGCCGTGGCAATCGGCGAATTCTTACGCTATACTGCCCCGAACAAGGGCGGTCCGTCGACCGCGCCATGCAACCGGGGGACTGCGGCCATGAGGTGTCTACCCTTCGCCATGACCCGTGGCCCAGTATTCGCGCACATCCAACGCGAGGCCCGTCAAGACACGCGACGCAGCTGCCTATGCCCGTCCTGCGGATCCCGCATGGCGATCGAACCGGATCGAGCCGAGCAGCGGGTACGGTGTTCGGCTTGTTCGCGATGGCAGACGGTGACGGTGGAACAGGACGCGCCATGGCACCTCACGCCCGAGGCGGCCGCTGCTTTGCGTCGCACGCGGTCCTGGTTTCGCAGCGTCTAGTTAGACGTGGAAACTTTCGCCGCAGCCGCAGCGGCCTTTTTCGTTCGGGTTGGTGAAGGTGAAGCCGGCGGTGAGCGCTTTCACTTCGTAATCCATTGTCGTGCCGATCAGGAATAGGCTGGCCTTGCGCTCCACCAACACGGTAACGCCGTTATTGGTCACAACCTCGTCCCCAGGGCCGGGCTCGTCCGCCCAACTCATGTCGTAGGACAATCCCGAGCAGCCTTTGGTGTTGACGCCGATGCGCAACAATTTGCCTTGGTCGCCGCCGGCATACAGCTTGCGCAAACGTTCCGCTGCCGCGTCGGTAACCGACATCAGCGGGGGAAGAGCGCGGATTTTACGAGGGGCGGCGGTGGTCGTGGTGCTCATGATACTGTCCAATATGGTAGTCGATCAGAACATGTTCAATTGCAGGCGGGCTTCTTCGCTCATGCGCGATTGATCCCATGGCGGTTCCCACACGGTTTCGACGTGACAGGACGTTACACCCGGCACCATCAGCACGGCGTTCTGCACCATTTCGGGCAGTTCCTGCGCGCTGGGGCAGGCGGGCGCGGTGAGGGTCATTTCGACCTTGATGCCGCCGTCGTCGTCGATCTCGATGGCGTAGATCAACCCGAGTTCGTAGATGTTCACCGGAATTTCCGGATCGTGCACGGTCTGTATCGCGGCGATTACCGCGTCTTCGGTCGGTTTGGCCACGGTTTCCCCATCGGGGGTCCAGGCCGAATGGGGGGCGTCATTCACTGCTGGTCTCCTTCACGTCGTCCAGCGCGGCGATCAGCGCGTGCCAGGGCAGCGTCGCGCATTTTACCCGCGACGGATATTCGTGCACACCCGAAAGGGGTGCAAGCCGTTCCATTGCCGTATCGCATGCCGGGCAAACGCCGGTGCGGGCCATTTCGCGGAACGTGGCAAACATTGCCACGGTATCGGATTTCGACCGACCCTGGACGCTATCGGCCATCAGATCGGCCGAGGCTATGCTGATCGCGCAACCCCGTGCTTCGAACCCTGTCTGCGCAATGGTCCCATCCGGCGCGAACCGAACATAAACCTGCACGCGGTCGCCGCACATCGGATTGTCGCCCTTGGCGGTGGCGTCGAAGGTTTCCAGCCGCAGCGCGTGGCGCGGATGGCGACCGCGATCCAGAATGACTTCCTGGTACAGGTCGCGCAGATCGTCGAAGGTCTCGGCCATTATGCAAAGAACTCCCGCACGCGGGTCAGCGTATCCGCCAGGACGTCGATTTCTTCCAAGGTTGTGTAAACGCCGAAGCTCGCACGGGACGTACTGTCCACACCCAGCCGCTGCATCAAGGGTTGCGCGCAGTGGTGTCCGGCGCGCACCGCGATGCCTTGTCGATCCAACAACGTTGCCACATCGTGCGCATGCGCCTTATCCAGCGCGAACGAAATAACCCCGCCCCGATCCTGTGCACGGCCATAAATTTTCAGCCCCTCGATGTTGCCGAGGCGAGCCAATGCGTGGTCGGTCAACGCCGCTTCGTGCGCTGCCATCGCGTCGTAACCGATGCTCTGTACGTAATCGATGGCCGCTTTCAGGCCGATACCTTCGATAATGGCCGGCGTTCCAGCCTCGAATTTATGCGGTACCTGCGCCCAGGTGGATTTTTCGAAGGTAACGGACGAAATCATGTCGCCGCCGCCGATGAACGGCGGCATCGCCTCCAGCAATTCGCGCCGCGCCCAAAGCACGCCGATGCCGGTGGGGCCGTACAGCTTGTGGCCGGTCCAGGCATAGAAATCGCAGCCCAGCGCTTGCACGTCGATGCGGCGATGCACGATGGCCTGCGAGCCGTCGAGCATCGCTTTCGCCCCGTGCGCATGTGCGATTTGCACGATCCGTTCTGCCGGCGTCACGGTGCCCAGGACGTTGGACATGTGGGTGATCGCCACCAGCCCGACCTTGCCGTCTTCCAGCAAACGTTCGAACGCTTCCATGTCGAGCTCGCCCGCGTCGGAAATCGGCGCGATGCGAAGTTCGATCCCGTGGGAGTCACGCAGCATCTGCCAGGGCACGATATTGGCGTGGTGCTCCATTGCCGAGATAACCACGGCTTGGCCGGGTTTCAGCACGCCGCGTCCGTAGCTGTTCGCAACCAAATTCATCGACATCGTGCTGCCGCTGGTGATCACGATTTCGGATCGGTCTGCCGCGTTCATCAGCGCGGCCACTGCGTCGCGGCAGGCTTCGTAGGCATCGGTGGTGCGCTCGCTCATCCAATGCAGGCCGCGATGTACGTTGGCGTATTGCGTCTCCATCGCTTGCACCATCGCATCGATGACCGCGCGCGGCTTCTGTGCGGACGCCCCGCTATCGAGGTATACGAGCGGCTTGCCGCGAATGGTTTGCCGCAGGATCGGGAAGTCTTCCCGAATACGCGCGACATCGAATGGAACGGTCATGCGGCTTGCCTTTCCCACCACGCATCGATCCGTTGTCCTAGGACGTCGCGAATCGGTTCGTTGGTAACCAAATCCAAGGCCTCCGTCAGGAAGGCGCGGACCAGCATAGCGCGCGCTTCGCTGTCGGGAACGCCCCGGCTACGGAGATAGAACAGTTGTTCGGCATCCAACTCGCCCACGGTCGCGCCGTGCGAGCATTTGACGTCGTCCGCGAAAATTTCCAGTTCCGGCTTGCTATCGATTTCCGCGTCCTGCGATATGAGCAGCGCCTGATTCATTTGATAGCCGTCGGTTTTCTGCGCGTGGCGTGCGACTTCGATGCGGCCTTGGAACACCCCGCGCGACCGCCCGGCCAGCACGTTTTTCACCGTCTGCCGGGACGTGCCGTGCGGCGCGTCGTGTCGGACGACGGACGAAAAATCGGCGTGTTGGTTGCCGGTCAGCAATTGCACACCGTTCATGTGCGCGACGCCGTTTTCGCCGACGAGCCGAGCATGGATTTCGGTGCGAGCGATGCGGGCGCCGAGCACGAGGGAGAAGCCGTCGTAGGTGCCGCCCTCGGCGACATCGGCATAGATCGTCGCGAAATGGAATGAATCGGGGGATTCGTCCTGCAACCGGATATGCGTCAAATGCGCCCCCGCACCGATTGTTATTTCGGTCACGGCATTATGCAGATAGCTGCCGTTGCCGGTCGCGGTTTCCAATACGATCAAGGTCGCGCCGGCTTCCAGATGGATGGCGTGGCGCGGATGGAAGGCGGTGGGACCATTGCCGTGGCTTTCGATCCGCACCAACCCCGCGTCGGTCTCGGCGGGCACGTGCAGGATAGCGCCGTCCTCTGCCAGCATGGTGTTGAGCGCGACCATGGGATCGCGATCCGGGCGCGGCAGGGCGCCGAAGTCCGGGGTTGCGGCGAAGCGCGAACAGGTCGCTGTCGATGCCGATAGGTCGATCGACAGCCCATGCGCAACCGGCGTCATGAACGCGGTTTCTGCGACCGGGCGCAGGCTGGTGTATTTCCACGCCTCGGCGCGGCGTGCGGATGTGCCGCCGGGAAGCCCCAGCGCCCGAAACGATGCTGCGGCCCTTTGCCGCACGATCGGATCGCCCGGCAAGGCATCTTTCAGCGCGTCGAAGCAGGCAAGAAAACCCGCCGCGCCGGTCTGTGCGATGGCGCTCACGCGGCCTCCGTCAGCACGTTGGCGTAGCCGCTTTTTTCCAATTCGCGCGCCAGTTCCGGCCCGCCGGAGCGGACGATGCGCCCGTGGGCGAGCACATGCACCCGGTTGGGCACGAGATAGTCGAGCAACCGTTGATGATGCGTCACAACTAAAGCGGAAAACGTATCCGAGCGCAGGGCATTCACACCGTCGGCGACGATTTTGAGCGCGTCGATATCCAGCCCGCTATCGGTCTCGTCCAGGATCGCCAATTTCGGCCGTAACAGCGCCATTTGCAGAACTTCGTTGCGTTTTTTCTCGCCGCCGGAGAAACCGACATTGACATTCCGCTTCAACATATCGTCCGGCATCGCCAGTCGTTTCGTTTCCGCTCGCGCAATTTTCAGAAACTGCATCGCATCGAGTTCGGATTCGCCGTGCGCGCGCCGAATGGCGTTCAGTGCGGTGCGCAGGAAATTGGCATTGTTCACGCCGGGCAATTCTATCGGCGCCTGGAAAGCCAGAAATACCCCGGCCGCGGCACGTTGTTCCGGTTTCATGTCGAGCAGATCGACGCCGTCGAACAGCACGGACCCGCCGGTCACGGTATAATCGTCCCGTCCCGACAGCACGTAGCCTAGGGTAGATTTTCCAGAGCCGTTCGGCCCCATGATGGCGTGAACCTCGCCGTCCGGGACGGTCAGATCGATCCCTTTCAGGATCGGTTTGTCGCCGATGGAAGCGGTCAGGCCGCGAATTTCAAGCATGTTGGTTATCCCACCGATCCTTCGAGCGAAACTGCCAGGAGCTTTTGCGCCTCGACGGCGAACTCCATCGGCAATTCCTTCAACACTTCCTTGCAGAACCCGTTCACGATCAGGTTTACCGCGTCTTCTTCCGTCAGCCCGCGTTGGCGACAGTAAAAAAGCTTTTCCTCGTCGATTTTCGACGTTGTGGCTTCGTGTTCCACCTTGGCCGAGGGGTTGCGGCTTTCGATATACGGCACCGTGTGCGCGCCGCATTCGTCGCCGATCAGCAGGCTATCGCACTGGGTGTGGTTCCGCGCGCCGGTCGCCGAGGGCAGCATCCGTACCAGCCCACGGTAGGTATTGTTGGATTTGCCGGCACTGATGCCCTTCGAGACGATCGTGCTGGTCGATCCCTTACCGACATGGATCATTTTCGTGCCGGTATCGGCTTGTTGATGGTGGGTGGTCACCGCGACCGAGTAGAACTCGCCGACGCTGTCTTCGCCGATCAGCACGCAGGACGGGTATTTCCAGGTAATCGCCGATCCCGTTTCGACCTGCGTCCAGGAAATTTTCGAACGATCGCCGCGGCACGCCCCGCGCTTGGTGACGAAGTTGTAGATGCCGCCTTTGCCGTTCTCGTCGCCGGGGTACCAGTTTTGCACAGTGGAGTATTTGATTGTCGCGTCGTCCATCGCGATCAATTCGACCACGGCGGCGTGCAACTGGTTTTCGTCCCGCTGCGGCGCCGTGCAGCCTTCGAGATAGGACACATGCGCGCCGGCATCGGCGATAATCAGCGTGCGTTCGAACTGTCCGGTATTGCGGGCGTTGATGCGGAAATAGGTCGATAATTCCATCGGGCAGCGTACGCCTTTTGGGATGAAGACGAAGCTGCCATCGGTAAACACCGCCGCGTTCAGGGCCGAGAAATAATTGTCGGCCACCGGCACCACGGTGCCGAGATATTGCTGCACCAATTCGGGATGGTCGCGCACCGCCTCGCTGATCGGGCAGAAAATGACGCCGACCTTCGACAGGGTTTCGCGGAACGTGGTCGCGACCGATACGCTATCGAATACCGCATCGACCGCGATTTGCGGCCGCTCGTCCTCGACACCCGCCAGGATCGCCCGCTCTTTCAACGGAATTCCCAGCTTTTCGTACATCTTCAGCAGCTCGGGGTCCACTTCGTCGAGGCTTTTCGGACCGGCCTTCTTTTTCGGCGCGGCATAGTAGTGCAGATCCTGATAGTCGATTCGCGGATGGCTGACCCGAGCCCAGTCGGGCTCTTCCATTTTTTGCCACGCGGCGAAGGCTTTCAGACGGTATTCGAGCATCCAAGTCGGCTCGTTTTTTCGATCGGAAATCAGCCGGATAATGTCCTCGTTCAGCCCCTTGGGCGCGAGGTCCATTTCGATATCGGTCTCGAATCCCCACTTGTAGCCGGTGTCGATAGCGGCGAGGGCGTCGGCGGTCGTAGACATGGTCGAAATCCTACTCGGCGGCCGGCAGAAAGGCGGGAATGCGGAACATCGGCGGAATGGCGGCTTCGCGCATGTCGGCTAGGGTGATCCCGCTGAGCGCGCGTTCGATCGCGTCGTTCACCGGGTCCCAACGGCCGCGTACCGGGCACAGGCCCTGACTTTCGCATTCGGTGGACGAACCGTCGACGCAAGCCACGAGTGCGATCGGGCCATCGACGGCGGCGATGACTTCGGCGACCGGGATTTCGTGCAGCGGGCGGGCCAACCGGTAGCCTCCGCGTGCGCCCCGCTGGGAGGTTACCAAGCCCGTCGCGGCCAAGGTCTTCAAGACCTTGGCAACTGTCGGTTCCGGCACGCCGGTGGCCGCAGCGATACCCGGCGACGTCTGCACTTCGGGGTTCGACCCCGGCGAGACCTCGGCCAGTCGTACCATCACCACGACGGCGTAATCCGTTAGTTTCGACAGCCTCAGCATGCCAGTGAAAAACCTCGCCGGTGAAAAACCTCGTGCGCCTTAACAGGACCGAATGGGTCCTGATTGGTGGCAAATGGCGTATCGCCCCCCCGACGTCAAGGGTGTCGCTTGAACCCGATTGCCCATGCCTCTACGAAGGCGAGCATCGCAAACGGGAGTGAATGAGTATGGCGGGAATGATGGAAGGCAAGGTCGCGGTTGTGACCGGTGCCGGCGGCGGGATTGGGCGCGAAATCGCGATTATGATGTCCAAGGCCGGCGCGAAAGTGATCGTCGCCGATATCGGCGCGTCGCTAACCGGGGAAGGCGGCTCGGCCAGCCCGGCCGAACAGACCAAGGCGCTGATCGAGCAATCCGGCGGCGTCGCCGAAATCTGCACCGAATCCGTCGCCGCATGGGGTAGCGCGCAGAAAATCGTGCAGTCCGCCATGGACCATTTCGGCCGTATCGACGCCGTGGTGAACAACGCCGGCATTTTGCGCGACGTGATCTTCCATAAAATGACCGAAGACGATTGGTTGTCGGTCATCGCCGTGCATCTGAACGGGTCGTTCTTCGTGTCCCGCGCCGCCGCTGAATACTATCGCAAGCAAGAGAGCGGCACCTTCGTCCACATCTCCTCCACCTCCGGCTTGATAGGTAACTTCGGGCAGGCCAACTACTCTGCCGCCAAACTCGGCATCACCGCGCTGTCGAAGTCGATCGCGCTGGATATGGCGCGCTACAATGTGCGGTCGAACTGCATCGCGCCGTTCGCCTGGAGCCGCATGACCTCCTCGATCCCCGCGACCACGCCGGAACAGCAGGCGCGCGTGGCGAAGATCCAACAGATGACGCCGGACAAGAACGCCCCGGCGGCGGTGTGGCTGTCGTCCGACGCGTCCAGCTACGTCTCGGGCCAAGTGTTCGGCACCCGCATGAACGAGCTGATCCTGTTCAGTTCCCCGCGCCCGATCCGCGTCGTGCAGCGGGCGGACGGCTGGACGCCGGAAAGCATCGCCAGCCATGCCGGCCCGGCGCTGAAGACCGCCTTCATGCCGCTGGATCGCTCGGGCGAGGTGTTCGACTGGGACCCGGTCTGACTCTAAAAGTCTGGAGCCGCCACGCTTGGCGGCTCCCTTTTCATCCCTTGCGCTTCCGGCCTTGCGCTTCCGGGCTGTCGCCCTCAAATTTCCGTCATGGCTCAGCGCAAACCCATCGTCCCCCCGTCGCCCGAATGCTTCCTCACCGGGCAAATTCTGATCGCGATGCCGTCCATGGCCGACGAGCGGTTCGCCCAGGCTGTCATCTACCTCTGTGCCCACACCGCCGAGGGCGCGATGGGCTTGGTCCTCAATCGCCCCGTGGTGCGCCCGACGTTCGACGAGCTTCTCGAACAGCTCAAAGTCGAGCCGACACCGTCCGCTCGGCAAATCCGCATGTGCGCCGGCGGGCCGGTGGAAAACGGGCGCGGCTTCGTTCTGCACACCGCCGACTGGACCGGCGACGGCAGCTTGCGAGTCGACGACGCGGTGGCCCTGACCGCCAGCCTGGATGTGCTGAAAGCGGTCGCCGAGGGGGCCGGCCCGCGCGAATGCCTGATGGCCCTGGGCTATGCCGGCTGGGGACCGGGGCAGTTGGATCGCGAGATTCAGGATAATGCGTGGCTTTCGGTGCCGGCGGACGAGGCTCTCATCTTCGGTACCGATCACGGCACCCATTGGCGTCGAGCGTTTGCGAAGCTGAACGTAGACCCGCTGCTGCTGTCGGCGGCGGTCGGGCACGCCTAGACCGCCTAGTCTGCCGCAGCAGCCACCGCACCGAACCGCGCGCCAGCCGCATAGCGGCGCACCATCTCGCCGAAATCCTCGAATATGCGGCGGGATAGGGCGTCGGTCGGCCAGTCGTATTCCGGGTGCCATTGCACGCCGACAACATAGCCGTTGGCGGGCGAGATCACCCGCACCGCCTCGATGGTGCCGTCCGGCGCGATGCCCTCGGCCACGAGTCCGGGGGCCATGCGATCGATCCCCTGATTGTGCAGCGAATTCACAGCGATTTCGGTCGTGCCGGCCAGCCGGTGCAACCAGCCGCCGGGGGTGACGCGGATGCTGTGCGCTTTGCCCTGCCGCACTTTGGCGGATGGTTGCATCGGGGTGGAATGGTCAATCTTCCCTGGCACGTCCTGCAAGCGTTGATGCAG
>JBAXFK010000164.1:0-10753 GCA_037139955.1 Rhodospirillales bacterium | reverse complement strand
TCAGGGTCTAAACTTCCGGGGGGGAGATGTCTCACTCTTGTTGGCACGGAGGGGAGACCGAAGCCGCGCTGGCACACGCGGCAGAGTAGCCGTTTACGCAACCAACCGGCTCGCGACTTCCTCCACATCCTCGGCCGCCAGACACGCCGGGTGCCGGGTCAGCAGCAGGGTCTGTCGGCGAATTGCGTCGCGCACCTTATCCTCTCGCCGGACAACGCCGGCCAAGGCGGGTTCGAAGCGCAAAAACGTCGAGCAAGCGCGGCGCAGCGCGAAATAGGTGCGCTCCCCCGCCGCTTGGGTCGAAGCGAAATTCACCACCACCCGGGAATCGCCTAACGGCCGGTCGGCGCGGTGCAGTTTCAGCACGGCATAGGCGTCGGTCAGGCTGGTGGGTTCTTCGGTCGCCAGCACCAGCAGCAGATCGGCGGCGGCGGCCATGCGTCGTACCGGCCGTTCCACCCCCGCGCCGAGGTCCAACAACACATCGTCGTACCCAGCCGCCCCATTGCGCGGCATTGCCAGCACTGTCTCCAAATTCGCGGGATCGAGCGCCGACAGCGCGCCGGACCCGGACCGCCCGGCCAGTATATCGAAAGCACCGCCGGGATGGCGCACCACCGCCTCGGCCAAGGTCACGCTGCCTTCGAGCACGCCGCCGATATCGTGCGTCGGCATCAGCCCAAGTTGCACGTCGATATTCGCCAGCCCCAGATCGCCGTCGAACAACAAAACGCGCCGGCCCAAGCGGCTCAGCGCGTGCGCAAGGGTGATGGAGAACCAGGTTTTGCCCACGCCGCCCTTACCGGATGCGATGGCTATCGTGCGGGGATCATGCGGCATGTCGGGGTTTCCCAGTTCGAAGCAGGCGTGCGGCGAGGAATTCCGGCGTCATCGGCACCAGCCCATCCGCCGCGCCAGGGCCGATGCCGGCCTCGGTAAGGATCAACCGAGCGGTTTCGGCTGCGGCGACGATGCCGCCGAGACGGCGGGCGACGTCCAGGCGGGTCGCTACCAGGAATTCCGCCCCCGCATCCGCATAGGCACTGGCGGTGTCCGCTGCCTCCGCCGGATCGAGGCCAGCGGGCAAAACCACCGCCACACGCGCGCCGGCAGCAGCGACTAGCGCCCGCAGATTATCCGATTGGGTCGGGTCGCACGGATCGCTGCCAGGTGCGTCGATCAAGACCGGCGCCCCGTCGCGCCGCTGTGCCAGTGCGCGGGATAACGTTACGGGATTGCCTGCGACCGTCATCGGCAGACCCAAAAGGCGCGTGAAGGCCAACAACTGCTCCGTCGCGCCGGCTTTGTTGCCATCGGCCGCGATGACCATTGGCTTCTGGCCTTTCAACACCATGCGGGTCGCCAACCGAACGGCGGTCAGCGTTTTCCCAGCACCCGGCGGGCCAGTCAGCAGCAACGGGGCGACGCCGAGCGGCAGGGTGCCGAAAGGTAAGGCCCCTGCAAGGGCGGTGGCAAAGTCGCCGAACGACAGCGCGCCACGTAACCGATCCGGCACGGCGTGATAGACCAAGGCAGCGGCGTGCCCGCGTCCGTCCGGCGCTAGGGCTGCGAAATGCCGCGGTTCCAACGCCGCAGTAATTTCGACTCCGTCCGCCACCCGCCGCGTCCCGAGGATCAACGCTTCGGCCCCCAACTCGGCACGCACCATCGCCATCGCTTCCGGGACCGTGAGGGCGCGATAGAGTTTCAGGCGCATGGCAACGACGATCGGTGCGCGCGCATCATACCGACCCCACCGTCCGGATACGGACTTTCGGGAAAATCTCCATCTGCGACAGGACCGGCGTGCCCGGTCGAAAACGCTCGACGATCGCACGGACATGCCCGCGAATGCCGCTACTGGTGAGGAGGACCGGCACCTCCCCCGATGCAGCCGCCGTATCGAACGCGGTGCGCAGCGCCTGCATGAAAGCCTGCAACTTGCTGGGTGCCATCGCCAACTGGCGATCGTCCGCCGGTCCCGTCAGCGCCTCCAGGAAAGCGGCCTCCCATTCGGGCGACAAGGTTATCAGCGGAACAAAGCCCTGCGGCCCAACATGCGAGTCGCTGATCTGCCGCGCCAGCCGAACCCGCACATGCGCCACGATCGCCGGCACCGCCCGGATTGTCGCACCGCAGGCCTCCTGCACGCCTTCCAGGATTGTCGGCAAATCGCGCACCGACACCCGCTCTGCCAACAGCGTCTGCAAGACACGCTGCACGCCGCCGACCGTAATTTGCGCCGGGATCAGGTCGTCGACGAGTTTCCGTTGGTCGCGCGGCAAATCGTCCAACAACTTCTGCGTTTCGGCATGCGACAACAACTCCGCGACATTCTCTCGCACCAATTCGGTCAAATGCGTGGTCAGCACGCTCGGCGGCTCAACCACGGTACATCCCCGGAACAAAGCTTCTTCTTTCAACTCAGGTTCGATCCACAAAGCCGGCAGGCCGAACGTCGGCTCCCGCGTTTCCTCCCCAGCCAAGGCAGGTATCGCGCCACCGGGGTCCATCGCCAGCAACATGGTGGGACGGAGCTCGCCTTTGCCGGCCTCGATTTCTTTGATACGCACAACGTACTCGTTGGCGGGTAGTTGCATATTGTCCTGAATACGCACGGGAGGCAGCACGAACCCCATCTCGGCCGCGATTGCGCGCCGCAGCCCCTTGATCTGCTCGGTCAGTCTCGGCGTGTCGCCACCGGCCAATGCCAGCAACCCGTAACCCAGTTCCAAACGAATCATATCGATACGCAACGAATCGGAGATCGGAGGCTCCGACAGAATTGCGACCGGCTCCGGCGCTTCGCCTATCGTTTCGGGGTGTTTGTGCCGCAGCCAAGCACCGCCACCGGCCAGCCCGGCGATCGCCAAGAACGGCAGCATGGGCAGGCCGGGCATCAGTGCCAGCACCACTGCCGCGCCGGACGCCATCGCCAACGGCTTCGGATTACCGCCCAATTGCCGCATCATCGCGACGTCGGCGGATCCCTCGGTGCCGCCTTTCGTCACCACGATACCGGCAGCGGTCGAAACGAGCAGCGACGGGATTTGCGACACCAACCCATCGCCGGCCGTCAGCGTCGTGAAAGTCGCGGCGGCTTCGGCAAAGGGCATGCCGTGCCGGATGACCCCGATCGCCAGTCCGCCGAGAATATTGATGACCGTGATCAACAGCGCCGCGATCGCGTCGCCGCGCACGAATTTCGCCGCACCGTCCATGGCGCCATAGAAGCCGCTTTCCTCCTCCAGGTCCTTGCGACGACGGCGGGCGAGTTTCTCGTCGATCAGCCCGGCGGATAGGTCGGCGTCGATCGCCATCTGCTTGCCGGGCATCGCATCTAAACTGAAACGAGCGGCCACTTCGGCGATGCGCCCGGAACCTTTCGTGATGACCATGAAATTCACCACCAACAGGATGGAGAACACGATCAACCCAATCACCACATCTCCGCCCATCAGGAATCCGCCGAATGCGGCAACGACATGGCCGGCGGCGCTCAAACCTTCGTTGCCATGCGATAAAATCAAGCGTGTGGTGGCAACGTTCAGCGACAGGCGTAACAAGGTCGTCAGCAGCAGCAATGTCGGGAAGCTGGTGAAATCCAGCGGACGCCGCAAAAACAACGCCACCATCAACACAAGCACCGCCGCCGTGATCGACAGCGCGAGACCCATATCCAACAGCACCGTGGGCAACGGCACTACCAGTACCGACAGCAGCGCAACGACGCCCAGCGCCAACCCGATATCGCTGCCGGGCGCGTATCGGCGCACCCCTGCGGCGAAACCCGGCAACATCGCGGAAAAAGACGCGGCTTCAGCCATCGTTTCAGGCCGCCATCGAGGATGTCGGCGGCGGCACCGGCATCCCCTGTGCGGTATAATCCTTCAACTTATTCCGTAACGCTCGAATCGAGATGCCAAGGATCGTCGCGGCATGCGTGCGATTGCCCAGCGTACGGCTGACGGTTTCGATAATCAGATCGCGCTCGACCTCATCCATCCGGCGCCCGACCAATCCGGCAATTCCACCCGGCTGCGCGGTTGCGATCGTTGCGGTCGCAGGCGGTCCGAGTTCGACCGCGTCCAGCCCGATTTCCCGCCCCTCCGCCAACACCACGGCGCGATGGATGGTATTTTCCAGCTCCCGCACATTGCCCCGCCAGGCATGCGAGGTCAGTCGCATCAGCGCCGCCTGGGACACCGATCGATACGGCATACCGTTCACATCGGCATATTTGCGCGCGAAATGTTCCGATAGCGCCGCGATATCGCCCGGCCTTTCCCGCAAGCTTGGAACGACCAACGAAACGACATTCAAACGGAAATACAAATCCTCCCGAAAGCGTCCCTGTCGGCATTCAGTCAGCAAATCGCGGTTAGTGGTCGCGAGGATGCGGACGTCGATCTTCACCGGAGTGTCGCCACCGACCCGATCGATCTCTCTTTCCTGCAAGGCGCGCAATAATTTCGCCTGCAAGCGCACATCCATTTCGGAGATTTCGTCCAGCAGAAGCGTACCGCCCTGCGCGGCCTCGAACTTGCCGATGCGGCGAGCCATGGCACCGGAGAACGCACCTTTTTCATGCCCGAACAATTCGGATTCCAGTAGATTTTCCGGAATCGCGGCGCAATTCAGTGCAACGAACGGCTTTTGCACCCGGCGGGACCGGCGATGAATGTAGCGCGCCAAGACCTCCTTCCCGGTCCCGGATTCGCCCGAGATCAAAACAGAAGCTTCGGATCGCGCTACCTGTTCTGCGCGCCGCACCGCCGCCGCCATGATGGGATCGTTGACGATCAACGTGTGCGATTCGCCCGACGCAGCTTCCAGGATCGCGGCAATCAGATCGGGGTCGGGCGGCAGCGGCAGAAACTCGCGTGCGCCGGCTTGGATGGCGCGTACCGCCGCGTCGGGATCGTCATTGGTGCCGCAGGCAACGACCGGAATCGCGATCCGTTCCCGCGCAACAGCCCGCACCACGGCGGCGACATCCTGCGAAAGGTCGCACAAAACCAGATCCAGCCCGGCATCGGCACGCAAGCGCGGCATCGCCCGATCGGCGTTGTCCGCCTGATCCAGCTTGGCCCCCCGAGCAATGGCGATGCGCGCGGCCTGCCCGAGGTCGCCGGCGAGCGATCCGATGATAAGGACTTTCACGATTGCGCTCGATCGGCTTTCACGATTTCGGTCATCGTCACCCCCAGCCGGTTGTCGTCGACCATCACAACTTCCCCGCGCGCGACGAGGCGATTATTGACGTAGATGTCGATCGCCTCCCCCAATTTGCGATCGAGTTCCACCACCGCGCCGCGGCCCAGTTTCAACAATTGGCTGACCTGCATCGTGGTTTTCCCGAGCACGGCCGAGAGGGTAACGGGAATGTCGTACACCGCCTCCAATTCCCGGACCGAGCGGGGGCCGGCGGTATCCATGGGTTCGGCAAGTTCGGCGAGTTCCATGTCATTCGACATTTTCATGTTCCTTCACGCTGTTGCGAACCGGGATGGCGGGGCTGAGCAACCCGGCCGGCGCCAACACATTTTCGATTTCCGCCCACAAGCCGGCGGTGTCGCGCCGGGCATTTCCCGCACGCCAGGAAATGCGAATATCGCCCAGCGGAACGGAATCGGTCGGGACGATCCGCACCCGATCGATCAAATCGGGATCGATGGCAGCAATCTCGTCCGCCAACGCCTGGGTCGCATGCGGGCTGGCGCGCACCACGATGGACGGTTCTTCCTGCAACCAAGGCAAAACCGAACGCACGATGGCGCGCAATTCGCCTTCCGCGTGGCGGGCACATAAAGCGGGGAAGGCGGTGGCGAAGGCGTCCATCAACAGGCGCGCGACGGCTTCGGCGGCTTCCTCGGCCACTGTGTTCGCCTCGTCGCGCGCGGTATCCAAGCGTTCGGCAATCGTCAGTAATGCATGGCGCGCAAGGGCGGCAGTAATTCCATCCGCCTCGGCCAATCCCGCCGCGTGGCCTTCCCGCAGGGCCTGGGCGCGCGTCTCCTGCAAGTCCGCCGCACTATAGACGGGTTCGGGCGGTTTCGGGTCGGGCGGTGGCGCGGCGGGCCTCGGCCGATCGAAATCCTCCCCGAAAATCTGGGGATTCCAGGCCATCAGTAAATCACCTCCTCATCCTTGCCGGCGGAGATTTCGATCTGGCCTTGCGCCGCCAGTTCTTTCGCTAGCAATACAATACCGGCTTGCGCATCGTCGACGTCGCGCAGCTTGACCGGGCCGAGACCCTCCATGTCGTCGCGCAACATCTTGGCAGCGCGTTCCGACAAATTTCCGATAAAAAGCTCCTTGATTTTGTCCGACGCGCCTTTCAACGCCACCGGTAGCTTGTCCTTTTCGATCGAGCGCAGCAGCGTCTGGATCGACGGGCCGGACAGGCGTTGCAGGTCGTTGAACGTAAACATCAACGATTTGATACGTTCGGATGCATCGCGGTTGCGTTCTTCCAACCCGTTCAGGAAACGGGTTTCCGCCTGTCGATCCAAATTGTTGAAAATATCCGCCATCAATTCGTGCGCATCGCGACGGGCACTGCGAGCGAGGTTGGACATGAACTCCGCACGCAGGGTCTTTTCCACGCCGTCCAGCACCTCTTTCTGCACGGTTTCCATCCGCAGCATCCGCATCACGACTTCCATCGCGAAGGCATCGGGTAGCAGAGTCAGAACTCTAGCAGAATGTTCCGGTTTAACCTTGGACAGCACCACGGCCACGGTTTGCGGGTATTCGTTCTTCAAATAATTCGCCGGCACGTCTTCGCTGACATTGCCCAATTTGTCCCACATAGTACGACCGGCGGGACCACGAATTTCTTCCATGATTTGCGCCGCACGATCGCGCGGTAGGGCCTTCATCAACAAGCTTTCGGTGGTTTCGAAGCTGCCGTTCAGCGCGCCGGTCGCGCCCATTCCTTCCATGAATTCGCCGCAGACTTTTTCAACCGTTTCGGATCGAATGTTGCCGAGCATGGCCATGGCGGAAGAGATGTCCTTGATCTCGTCTTCGTGCATCATGCCGAACAGACGGGCGCAATGTTCCTCCCCCAGCGCCAGCATCATCACCGCCGCTCGCTCGGCGCCCTTCATGTTGCGAATATCGTCGGATTTGAATTCAGGCATTGTCGCGCGCCATCCAACCGCGAAGAATGTTGAGCGATGCACCGGGGTGCTTTTCAACCATTTCGGATAGTTTTCGAAGAGAAGATGCCCGCATTTGGCCCTCGATTTGGGCGATATCGACCATGCCGTCTTCCTCCGCTGGGCCGTTCAATAAAAGATTGGCGGGTCCTGCCACGCTGCCGGCTTGGGCCATGACGAGTTGCCCGACCGCACCCGGTTCGCCCGGCGCACCCAAGACGCCGGCGGCGGTGGGCGACAATCCGGCGATGCCTTTGACCATCGGGCGCAGCACCAAAAGCAGTGCCAACAACCCGATAATCCCGCTCAGCCCCGTCTGCGCGAGCATCATAAGCTCGGCTTTTTCCAACTTGATCCCAAGAAAACCGGCGGGTTCCGGCGCCGGGACCTCAGGCTCGACAAAGCGCATGCTGACAACGTCGACCCGATCGCCGCGCTTTTCGTCGAACCCGATAGAGCTTTTCACCAGCGTGGTGACACGCGCGAGGTCCTCGGCATTCATCGGCTGCCACGTCTTGTTGGCATCCAACGTGCCATCGACCATCACTGCGAGACTGATATGTTCGATTTGCGGCTGCTCGCGGATCAATGTGCGAACGGTCTTGCCGATTTCGTAGTTGGTTGTTTCTTCCTGTTTCCCTTCCTGCGTGCCAGCACCCGGCGGCGCGCCCGCGTCGGCATTGGGCAGATTGTTCTGCACCGACACCGTCCCATTCGCTTCGGTCGATTTGCTATTGGACGACACGGTTTGCGAACTGCGGGTGACCTGTCCGTCTGGATCGTAACTTTCTTTGGTTTCGTTCACCCGGTCGTAATTCATCCGCACCGCCGCTTCCGCCCGCACCCGACCAGGGCCGAGGCTGCGTTCCAATATTTCCTCCACCGCGCGCGCCAAGCGCAGTTCGGTGGTGCGGCGGGTTTCGTCGGCGGATGCGGCCTCGGCGCTTTGCCCCACCGGCTGGCCGGCCCGCGCGAGCAGATCGCCGCGTGAATCTACCACCGCGATATTGCGCGGCGTCAGGCCGGGCACGGCGGCAGCGACAAGGTTCAAGATCGCCTGCGTGGCTTCGCGATCCAACCGCTGCGCACCGGCCATAGTCAGCATCACGCTCGCCTGGGCGTCCTGGCGATCCCGAGCGAACGGCTCGCGACGGGGCAACACCAAATGTACGCGCGCTTGCCGAATGCCGCGAATGGCCTTGACGGTGCGAGCGATTTCGCCCTCCAACGCGCGGGTTTCGTTGATCTTTTGTTGGAACTCGGTGAAAGCGAGTCCATCGCCGCGATCGAACAATTCATACCCGACCGATCCACCGGACGGCAGCCCATCCCGCGCCAACGCGAGCCGCGCATCCGCGACCTGCTCGGATGGAACCAGTATTTGGGACCCGTTGGACAACAAGCGGTAGGGAATATGCTTCTTGTTGAGCTGATCGACGATCTGGGCGGAATCTCGCAAATCGAGGTCGGCATACAGCAGCGCCATCTGGCCACCCCCCCCACCGCTGCGCAGGATCAACACGCCGAGCAGCGCGAGAAGCCCGATCGCCACCGCGCCCATGGCGGCGAGGCGCGCGGGACCTAGCGCTTTCAAACCCTCCAGCAGAGGGTTCATGGGCGGTTTTTCCCGGGTTTTGGCGATCTGCCGGTCATCGGTGTGCGTCGATCCCTTAGGGTGCAAAGGGAGAGTGACGCAAAGGGGTTAAGAAACCGTTAACAGGCGGATGTTTTTTTGCGGAGGGGCCTGGGTATCGGGATGAGGGGTTCTTGGTCCCGGCCCCGACAATCCGCTTGACTTCTATAACAATAAATGTTAGTTCACCGACCATGGACCCAACGGCGCCGCATTCCGCACGCACCGACACCCCGGCCTCCCCGCAGGAGAGCCGGCCCGGCAGCCCCATGCCCGCCTGCATCGCCACTATCTTGAGCATTGTCCGAACCCTTTTGGGCTACGGCAAGCATTTGGATACGACGCTCCCCGAGCAAACCGCCCATCCCGGCTTTCCGGCTATCGCGATCGGTTTCGGCACCCACGACCTGCGTCGCATTCTGGCGCATGTGCAGCGCGGTATTCTCCGTGCCATGATGTTGCAGCAATATTTGCTCGCGCGCGCCGCGCAAGGCCGCGATATCGAGCCGATCGAGCGCCCGGCGCCCGCAGAAGCAAAAGACATCGAGGCCTTGCAGATAAAAGTCCGCCCGCCCTCCGAACCGCGCACCAGAGCGAAAAAAGCCAACCCCGACGACCCCATACACTTCAGCATGCCCACGCTGAGGGAACTCGAATCCCAGGTCCGCCGTCGTTCCATCGGCCGCACGATCGCCGAGATTTGCATGGATCTAGGCGTCACCCCCAATACTTGCGAGGGCGCGTTCTGGAATGAATTCTATCTAACCTTGTTAGATTTCGGCGGCAAATTCGAAGACTTCTTCGCAGTGCGGGAGCGCCGAGAGGCAGCCTTTAAGAAGGAACGGGACAAGCGCCCGGCCATCGGAAATTTCGATTGGTGCGATCGCCCAAAAGAAGCGATCCGCAAAATGCTCGGATATTTGCTCGGCGAGCCTCCACCGCACGGGCCGCCATTCCCACAAGTTCTTATCGCTGCGCCATAGCGGCACGTTCGCGTGTGCCGCCGCAAACCCGCGCCCGTGCGCTACGGCGGTCTCGGCCAGTCGCTCGATGAACGATTGCGTTTCCAACATCGTATCGCGGTCGCGCTGGTCGTCTCCGCCCCGGCCCTACTTCTTCATATCCTTCTCCCGCTCCAGCAATTTCGCCACCGGCATTTGCAAAAACGCGGCGTAATCCCAGACGGTCGTGTCTTCTTGGTTCCAGCACACGTAGCCTCGGCAGTCCTGCGGTCGCGCTTCGTAGACGCCGCACATCCGATCCTCGGTGAGGAATTGGCAGGTTTTGTAGCCGGATTTGATGCGTTTTTCGCCCTTGCGAGTCGTTTCCAAGATGTGTTTGGCCTCGAACGCCGGGACGGTGATGCCCAAATGCTTAGCCAGCCGGCGAATATCGTCGCGGCTGACCCGCACATAGCCAGCCATTCGGCAGCACAGGCTCGGGCATTTTATGCAATCGAGCCTGGGGTTATCCACCATTCCGACACCGGATCATATTGATCGGCTTCACCGTTAGCACCTGCTCCCCGTGCTGGTTCAGCACCTCCACCAGCGGATGCACCAACCCGCGATCCGGCTTCGACTGGGATCGCCGCGCCGCTAGGATAGTCACCCGCACCCGCAGCGTGTCGCCGGGAAACACCGGGCGCGGCCAACGGACCTCATCCACGCCCGGCGCGGCCAATCCGTTCTTCGGCAGATAGTGTTCGGTAAACATGCGCATCATAATGCCCATGGTCTGCCAGCCGCTGGCGATCAAGCTGCCGTGCGGGCCGGCTGCCGCGAGCACCGGATCGGTGTGCATGTCCTGCGGATCGTAGAGCTTGGCAAAAGCGACGATCTCCTCCTGCGATACGGTAACGGCGCCGAATTCGAACACCGAACCGACGATGTAGTCCTCGAACCGACGATCCTCGGGGTTGGCAGGCAGCATGTGTATCGATCCTGTTGCTGGT
>JBAXFK010000163.1:0-10835 GCA_037139955.1 Rhodospirillales bacterium | reverse complement strand
GGACAAGCCGCCGCCCGCCTCGCCGACATAGCCATCGTAACCGACGACAATCCGCGTTCGGAAGATCCGGCGAGCATCCGCGCCGCGATTCTATCCGCCTGCCCAGACGCCACGGAAATCGGCGACCGAGCACGGGCCATCGAGGCCGGGCTGAACCTATTGCGCGCGGGGGATGTGCTGGCCGTCGCCGGCAAGGGCCACGAGCAAGGACAAATCGTCGGATCGGTCGTTGCCCCGTTCGACGATGCATCCGTCATCCGGCATTTGGCGGGGGCGGCATGACCGAACTTTGGACAACGCTCGACCTACTGGAAGCGACGGGCGGCACCATCGACGTACCGTTCGCCGCCAGCGGCATTTCGATCGACACCCGTACTCTGCGCCCCGGCGATCTGTTTGTCGCTCTGCTGGGCGAGGGCCGCGACGGGCATGCTTTCGTTCTGGATGCGCTGGCGAAAGGTGCCGCCGGGGCCATGGTGCATTGCGCTGTGCCCGGCGCCCGCGGCTTACTGACAGTCGACGACACCCTCGCCGCCCTCGCCCGTCTCGGCGGTTTCGCTCGTTTACGGTCGCACGCCAAGGTCGTCGCGGTGACCGGCAGTGTCGGCAAAACCACGACTAAAGAAATGCTGCGAACCGTCCTGTCCGCTTTCGGGCGCACTCATGCCGCCGAGGCATCGTACAACAACCATTGGGGCCTGCCGCTCACCCTAGGCCGCATGCCGCTGGACGCGGCATTCTGCGTCGCCGAGATCGGCATGAACCACGCCGGGGAAATCGCCCCGCTGTCCAGCCTCGCTCAGCCGCATGTCGCTGTCATCACCGCAGTGGAGAAGGCGCATATCGGCTTCCTCGGCTCGATCGAGGCAATCGCCGACGAAAAAGCCTCGATCGTGACCGGGCTGGGGCCGAACGGGATCGCGATCCTACCGCTGGACTCCCCGCTTTTCCCTCGGTTGCGCAATACCGCCCGCAGCAAGACCGTTATGACGTTCGGCTCGTCCCAGGGTGCGACGACCCGACTGATGGAGATGGAACCGGATTCGGACGGCTCCGGCATCCTAGCCGAAATCGCGGGCCAGGAAATTCGGTTCCGTCTTAACGCGCCGGGACGACATATGGCGATGAACGCGATGGCCGCGCTGACCGCCGCCCATTCGCTGGGCCTCGACCCGAAAACGGCGGCGCGGGCGCTGGAGACATTCGCGCCGCTGGCCGGCCGAGGCACCCGGCGCAAGCTCGCGCTGCCCGCCGGCACCGCGCTGCTGCTGGACGAAAGTTACAATGGCAACAGTGCATCGATGCGCGCGGCGCTGGATGTGCTGCGGTTGCGGCCCGCCCGCCGGCGGATCGCCGTGCTGGGCGATATGCTGGAATTGGGGCAGGACGGCCCGTCGGAGCATGCCGGATTGGCCGAGGCAGTCGCCCAGTCGGCCGATCTGCTGTTCGCGTGCGGCCCACTGATGCAGGACCTATTCGACGCGGTACCCGCCCCCCTGCGCGGTGCCCACGCCGCCGATTCCGCTGCCCTCGCACCGATTGTCGCGCAGGCAATCGCCGCTGGCGACGCGGTGCTGGTCAAAGGCAGTCTCGGCAGCCGGATGAAACGTATTGTCGACATACTCGACTCCCTTGTTCCCGGTCATGAGGGGGCCGTTTAATGCTCTATAATCTTCTCCGTCCGTTGGCCGATCAGTTCATTCTGTTCAACCTCGTGCGCTACATTACATTTCGGGCCGGCGCCGCCTGTATCACCGCCCTGATCGTCAGCTTCCTACTCGGGCCAATGGTGATCCGTTGGCTGAAACGCCTCCAAGGCCAAGGCCAGCCCATCCGGGAGGACGGACCCGCTCGGCATTTGATCGAGAAGAAGGGCACGCCCACCATGGGCGGATTGCTGATCCTCTTTGCGCTGACGATCTCGACCTTGCTATGGGTCGATTTGCGCAACGGTTATGTCTGGGCGGTCCTGTTCGTTACCCTGGGCTACGGTGCGCTGGGCTTCGCCGACGACTACCTCAAGGTCACCAAACGCAACACCAAAGGCGTGTCGGGCCGCACCAAGCTGATCGTGCAAGCCGGCGTGGGCCTGATCGCGGCGATCTGGCTGACATGGCTGGCGCGCGGGCCGATGGGCATGTCGCTGACCTTCCCGATCTTCAAGGATGTGGCGCTGAACCTCGGCTATTTCTTCCCCGTCTTCGCCATGCTGGTGATGATGGGCGCGTCCAATGCGGTCAATTTGACGGATGGGCTGGATGGACTGGCGATCGTGCCGACGATCATCTGCGCCGGGGTGTTTGCGCTGATAGCCTACCTCGTGGGCAACCGCATCTTCGCCGATTATCTGCAACTCCATCCCGTGGTCGGAGCCGGCGAGTTGACCGTCTTCTGCTCAGCTTTGATCGGGGCCGGGATGGGTTTCTTGTGGTTCAACGCCCCTCCGGCGGCGGTGTTCATGGGCGATATCGGCGCACTGGCAATCGGCGGCGCGCTGGGGGCGGTGGCGGTGGCGACCAAGCACGAGATCGTGCTGACCATCGTCGGCGGCCTGTTCGTTGTAGAAACAGTGTCGGTCATCGTGCAAGTCTTCTGGTATAAACGGACCGGCACCCGCGTGTTCCTGATGGCGCCCCTGCACCATCACTTCGAGAAGAAGGGCTGGGCCGAACCGACCATCGTGATCCGGTTCTGGATCATTTCGATGATCTTGGCCTTGATCGGCCTCGCGACGTTGAAAATCCGATGACGGCCTTCCCGAACAATTTATTCGCCGGACAGCGCTTCGCGGTGGTGGGGCTGGGCAAGAACGGCCTGCCCGCCGCGCATGCATTGACCGCGATGGGGTCCGAGATCGTGGCTTGGGACGATTCCCCGGCAGGGCGGGAGGGGGCGGCCGGCCTGAACGTGCAAGACCCGCGCGCGGCCGGCGGGACCTTCGATGCCGTCGTGCTGTCGCCCGGCATCCCGCATCTTCTGCCAAAGCCGCACCCCATCGCCGTTTGGGCGCGCACGGCTGGCATTCCGATCCTGACGGACGCCGAGTTGCTATTCCAAGCGGTGCGCCGCGCCGGTTCGAGGGCGCGGTTCGTCGGCATCACCGGCACGAACGGGAAATCGACCGTCACCGCGCTGCTGGCGCATGTGCTGACCGGCGCCGGCGTGCCTGCGGTGGCGGGCGCCAATCTGGGTCCCGCCGCTCTATCGCTGCCGCTGTTGCCGGATAATGGCGTCTACGTGCTGGAAATGTCGTCGTACATGTTGGAGCGACTCGCGACTCTCCGCTTCGGTGTCGCGGCAATGCTCAATCTCAGCGTCGATCATTTGGACCGCCATGGCGACATGGATGGCTACGCCGTGGCCAAGCAGGCGATTTTCGACCGGCAGGGCGAGGGCGATCTCGCGATCGTCGGGATAGACGACGAGCGGTCGCGGGGGATGGCGCGCCATGCGCGCACGACAAGCATATCCGGCCGCTCCCCCGCCGATGTCTGGTGCGACAACGGTATCTTGCGGGACAAAGACGGCCCGATCCTGGCGATGGCCGAATGCCCGACACTCCCTGGTGCGCACAACGCGCAGAACGCCGCCGCTGTCGCTGCCATGGCGACCTTCCTCGGCGTGGACCGCGACACGATCGCCCGGGGCCTGCGAACCTACCCCGGCCTGCCGCACCGGCAACAACTTGTCGGCCGCGTCGACGGCGTGGCCTATATCAATGACAGCAAAGCAACGAACGCCGACGCCGCCCAGCGCGCGCTGGTCTGCTACGATCGGCTGATCTGGATCGCCGGAGGCATGGCAAAAGAAGACGGCATCGTTCCGTTGGTCCCGCTCTTTCCGCGCATCGCGCATGCCTTCTTGATCGGCCGCGACACCCCGATCCTCGCCGCCACATTGCGCGCGCACGGCGTGACGTTCACCGAAGCGGACACGCTCGAAAACGCCGTATCCCTCAGCGCCGAAGCCGCAATCGAAAAGGCCGCACCGATCGTGCTGCTGTCGCCGGCTTGCGCCAGTTGGGATCAGTTCACCGGCTACGACCAGCGCGGCGATCGCTTCGCCGAACTCGTCCGAGCCATGGGGGGAATCCGCTGATGGCCGCGCTGTCCCGTGCCGATAACTCCGTCCTCGGCCGCTGGTGGTGGTCCGTGGACCGCTGGACGCTCGGCGCCATCGGGATGCTGATTCTGCTGGGCTTCATCATGATGCAAGCCGCCAGCCCAGCGGTAGCCGAGCGGATCGGGACGTCGCGGGATTTGTTCGTTTTGAAGCAGGTGGTGTTCCTGTTTGCCGCCGGTGGGGTGACAATCGCGGTGTCGCTGCTGTCGCCGCGCAATATCCGCCGGCTAGCGATCGTGGGCGGTGTCGTCGCGCTCGTCCTGACCGCCATGACCATGGTCATGGGGATGGAGATTAAGGGCGCGCGCCGTTGGATCTCTCTGCCCGGCATGTCGGTGCAACCGAGCGAATTCCTGAAACCCTGCTTCGCCGTCGCGGCGGCTTGGCTGATTGCACAGGGGCAGCGGCGGCGACGGATCGGCGGCATGGCGGCAGCTGCCGGTGTATTCGCGGTCATCGCCGTGCTGCTGATGAAGCAGCCCGATGTCGGCATGATGGCCGTGGTCACCGCAGTGTTTCTGATCCAGCTCTACATCGGCGGGCTGCATCCGATTCTCATGGCGCTCGGCGTCGGCGCAGCCGGCGGCGGTGCGGTTCTGGCCTACACGATGTCGGCCCATGTGCGCGGCCGCGTGGAGAAATTCTGGAAAGGCACAGGCGACCACTACCAAGTCGACACATCGATGGAGGCCTTCGGCAACGGCGGCCTGTTCGGGCGCGGCGCCGGGGAAGGCCGGGTCAAGGACGTGCTGCCCGACGCCCATGCCGACTTCGTCTACGCTGTCACAGGCGAGGAATTCGGTCTGATCCTGTGCATGGTCATCCTGGCGATTTTCGCCTTCATCGTGCTGCGCGGCTTGCTGCGGCTGCTGAAGGAACACGACCCGTTCGTCATTCTCGCCTGCACCGGTCTTGTCGCCGGCTTCGGCTTGCAGGCCTTCGTCAACATGGCCTCCACCATGGCGCTGATTCCGACCAAGGGCATGACGCTGCCGTTCATTTCCTATGGCGGGTCCTCGGCAGTCGCCGTGGCGTTGGGCATGGGCATGCTGCTTGGGCTGACCCGACGGCAAAATCGGGTAGACGAGTCGTGAGCGGCACATTTTCGTCGCCCCCTGCCTGGCCGGGTTTAACCCTGCCCTCTGCCGCAACCGTGGCACGATCGGAAGCCGCGGCGGTGTCCTCGGGCCGCCAAGCGCCTGAGATGGCCGGGTCGAGCGCGGCCATGAAAGTTGGTGGAAGACCCATCGTCATCGCCGCAGGCGGCACAGGCGGACATTTCTTCCCGGCCGAGGCGCTCGCGGCGGAGCTGATGGTGCGCGGGCGGCGGGTGGTGCTGCTGACCGATGCGCGTTCCGGCGGGCTGAAAAGCTCGGTCTTCGCGCAGGCGGAAACCCACGTCCTTCCCGGCGCCGGCATCGCCGGGCGCGGGTTTCTGCGCGGAATCGAGGCGATTTTTTCCCTCGCCGCCGGGGTTCTGCGGGCACGCGCGTTGCTTTCCGGCCTGAACCCCAGCGTCGTGGTCGGCTTCGGCGGTTACCCTTGCGTGCCGCCCATCCTCGGGACACGGCTAGTCCGCCACCGCCCTGCTACAATCCTGCAAGAGCAAAATGCCGTGTTGGGCCGCGCAAACCGGTTCCTGTCGCGCTATGCCGACCGCCTCGCATTGGGGTTCGCCGCCACGACACGCGTGCCGGCCGGCATCCGCACCGAGGTCACCGGCAACCCGGTCCGGCCCGCCATTACCGCTTTAGCCGACGCCGACTACACGGCGCCACGAACAGACGTCCGGTTGCTGATCCTGGGCGGCTCCCTCGGGGCACGGGTGTTCAGCGACGTCGTCCCCGCCGCTCTAACGGCCTTGCCCGAAGCGCTGCGCGCGCGACTGCGGGTCACCCAACAATGCCGGCAGGAGGATCTGGAGCGGGTCCGCACCGCCTATGCCAGCGCCGGCATTCCCGCCGAACTGGCGCCCTTCTTCACCGACGTCGCCGACCGGCTGCTGTCGGCACATCTGGTTATTGCGCGGGCCGGCGCATCCACCGTCGCCGAACTTGCGGTCGCCGGTCGGCCCGCCATCCTGGTGCCCTTGCCCGGTGCCATCGACGACCACCAGACCGGCAATGCCCGCGCTCTGGCCGAGGCCGGCGGCGCCTGGACCATGCCGCAATCGAACTTCACCCCTGAGGCACTGACCGCCAAATTGACCGAATTGTTGAACGCTCCCAACGCACTGACCGAAGCCGCCATCGGTGCCCGCACCCAGGCCCGCCCCAACGCCGCCGCGCTGCTTGCCGATTTGGTCGAAGCCTTGGCCTACCGGGAGGTCGGCGTATGAGAGCCCTGCCGCTTTCCATCGGCACTATCCACTTCGTCGGAATCGGCGGCATCGGCATGTCCGGCATCGCCGAGGTACTGCACAACCTCGGCTACGTTGTGCAGGGCAGCGATATTTCCGAATCCGCCAACGTGCTGCGACTGCGGGCGGCGGGAATTTCGGTCACGATCGGACATGCGGCCGAGAACCTGGAGGGCGCGCAGGTGGTGGTGACCTCTACCGCCGTCAAGCGCGACAACCCCGAAGTCCAGGCTGCGCGTGCGCGTCTGATCCCCGTCGTACGGCGGGCCGAGATGCTGGCCGAACTGATGCGGCTGAAATGGTCGATCGCGGTCGGAGGCACGCATGGCAAGACCACCACGACGAGCCTGATCGCCTCGGTGCTGGAAGCAGCGAAGCTCGATCCCACCGTCATCAATGGCGGCATCATCAACGCGTACGGCACCAACACCCGCCTCGGCGACGGGGAGTGGATGGTGGTCGAGGCGGACGAAAGCGACGGCAGCTTCCTGCGCCTGCCCGCCGTGATCGCGGTCGTGACCAATATGGATCCGGAACATTTGGATCATTGGGGCACGCCCGAGGCGATGCTGTCGGGATTCGATCAGTTCGTCGGCAACATACCGTTCTACGGGTTCGCCGTGCTGTGCATCGACCACCCAGCGGTGCAGGAAATGATCCCGCGCTTGTCGGACCACCGGATCGTCACCTACGGCTTCTCCCCGCAGGCGGATATTCGCGCCGAACACGTCATCCCGGACAAGATGGGGTCGAGTTTTCATGTGGTGGTGACGGACCGCCATCGCGGGCGGGATCGCCGCCTCGGACCGTTTCGACTGCCGATGCTGGGTCAGCACAACGTGCAGAACGCGCTGGCTGCGATCGCCATCGGTGTCGAGATGGAGATGGACAACGAAACCCTGCGCACCGCGTTCCTGGGCTTCAAGGGTGTCAAACGCCGCTTCACCAAAACCGGCGAGGCCGGCGGGATCGTGGTGATCGACGATTACGGGCACCATCCGGTGGAGATTGCGGCAGTGCTGAAAGCCGCGCGTCAGGCCGGTGCGGGCGACGTGATCGCGGTGGTGCAGCCGCATCGCTACACGCGGCTGGAATCCCTGTTCGCCGAGTTCTGCACCTGCATGAACGACGCTGGCACCGTGATCGTGGCCGATGTCTACGCCGCCGGGGAAGCCCCGATGCAGGGCGTGAACCGCGACGCGCTAGTCGAGGGTTTGCGCGCCCGCGGCCACCGTCGCGTCGTGCCGCTCTCCAACCCCGGCATGCTGGCCGAGATGGTGCATGCAATTGCCAAACCGGGCGATTTCGTCGTGTGCCTCGGCGCGGGAAATATCACCCAATGGGCCGCGACCCTGCCGGAAGAACTGACGGCGCTGCAAGCCGCGAGCGCGCGCAAGCCGGGCAGGCCGGCATGAGTTCCAAGCCAGGACATCTTGCGCGGCAGGGTTCGACCGATGGGCGTCCGGAGCCGAACCCGAGACTCGGCCCCGACCGATGAACACGAGCGCCCTCGCCCCCTCTTTGGCCAGCCAGCTCCCGAAACTCCGCGGGCGCGTGCAATTCGACGCCCCCTTGGCGGCGAGCACTTGGTTTCGCGCGGGCGGACGGGCCGAGGCGTTGGTGCGGCCGGCGGATGCCGACGATCTCGCTCAGTTTCTAGGCGCGTTACCGCACACCGTGCCGATCCACACGATCGGCGCGTGCTCCAACATCGTGATCCGCGACGGCGGGTTGCCAGGTGTAACAATCCGGCTGGGGCGCGGGTTCTCGGCGATCGAGACCCATGCCGACGGCATCGTCGCCGGGGCCGCCGCCTTGGACGTCACGATCGCCGAATCCGCCGCCGAGGCCGGTCTTGCGGGGCTCGAATTCCTGTGCGGCATTCCCGGCTCGATCGGCGGTGCGGTGGCAATGAATGCCGGCGCATACGGCGGCGAGATCGCGCAAGTGTTGGCCTGGGCCGACATCGTGACCCGTAGCGGAGAGCAACGGCGGCTTTCGGCAGCCGATCTTTCGATGACCTACCGCCACGCCAGCCTGCCGGTCGGCGCCATCGTCGTGCGCGCCCAACTCATCGCGCGCGCCGGATCGCCCGCCGTGATCGGCGCTCGGATGGCGGAAATCCGCGACGACCGGGAACGCTCGCAGCCCGTGCGGGCGCGCACCGGGGGGTCGACCTTCCGCAACCCGCAGCCGCATTTCTCCACCCACAAAGCCTGGGAACTGATCGACGCCGCCGGCTGTCGCGGGTTGACGATCGGCGGGGCGCAAATCTCGGTCAAGCACTGCAACTTCATGATCAACACCGGCACCGCGACATCCGCCGATCTGGAAGCACTGGGCGAGGAAGTCCGCCGCCGCGTGCGCGCCGCGACGGGTGTGACCTTGGAATGGGAAATCCGCCGGATGGGCGTGCCCCTCGGCAAAACGGAGACCGTGCAATGACCCGGGTCGCGGTGCTCTACGGCGGTATTTCCGCCGAACGAGAGGTCAGCCTGAACAGCGGGCAGCAGGTGATCGCCGCGTTGCGGGAGGCCGGTTTCGAGGTCGATCCGATCGAGGTTGGCGACGATTTGGGCGCGGTGATCGCCGCCCTGACCCCCCGCCCCGACGCGGTGTTCAACGCACTGCACGGCCGCTTCGGCGAAGACGGCGCGATCCAAGGCGTGCTCGATCTGCTCGATATTCCGTATACCCATTCGGGCGTGCGGGCCTCGGCTATTGCGATGGACAAAGCCGCCGCCAAAGCGCTGTTCGCCGCCGCCGGGCTGCCGGTTGCGGTCGGGCGCACGGTGGACATAGACGAATTGACAACCGGCGATCCGCTGCCGATGCCCTATGTGGTGAAGCCGGTGAACGAGGGATCGTCGGTCGGAGTCGAGATCGTCCGCGCCGGCGACAATCGCCGCGCCGAAGTCGCGCGGGGCTGGAAGTTCGGCCGCGTGGCGCTGGTGGAGGAATTCATCCCCGGACGCGAATTGACGGTCGCGGTGATGGGCGATCGGCCGCTGGCGGTAACGGAAATCCTGGCCGATGCCGGGGTATTTTACGATTACGAGTCGAAATACGCCAACGGCGGATCGCGCCACATTATTCCGGCAGCGGTCCACGCCGATGTCTACGCCCAAGCCCTGGATGTCGCATTGGCGGCGCATCGCGCGCTGGGCTGCCGCGGAGCGACGCGCTGCGACTTCCGCTACGACGATACGGCGGGCGAGCCGGGGCGGTTGGTGTTGCTGGAAATCAATACCCAACCGGGCCTGACCCCGACCTCGCTGTTACCGGAACAAGCCGCGCATCTCGGCATGAGTTTTCCCGCGCTTTGCGCCTGGATGGTGGAGAACGCCGCATGCCGGGTCTGATTGCCGCCCCATCAGCAATGCCGTCGCCGCCCCAGGAGAGAGCCCAGGAGAAAGCCCAGGAGAAAGCATCGTGAGCCGCGCCCCGACTTCTCGCGCGTCCACCCCGCGCACCTCTGTCCGGGACCGCATTTCCAAGCGCACCATGTTGCTGCGGCGCCTGAAGAAATGGGTCGGGCCGGCGGCGTGGACGTCGTTCGTTCTACTGGTCGTCGGTGCCGGCCTGTTTGCCGTGCGCGGGGTCGCCCCCGGCAGCACCATCGCCGGCATGCGCGAACGCCTGGGCGGCTCCACCGGTTTCGCCGGGCTGCGGGTCGCGGACGTCAAAGTCGACGGTCAAGCCAATACGCCCTTGCCGCTATTGTACGCCGCGATCGGGGTCGCCAAGGGCGATCCCATCCTAGGCTTCTCGGTCGAAGCGGCCCGAGCGCGCGTCGAATCGCTGACTTGGGTCGAGCAAGCAACGGTCGAACGCCGCCTGCCCGATATCGTTGTTGTGTCGATCAAGGAACGCCGGCCGTTCGCGATCTGGCAGAACCAGAAGAAATACGTGCTGATCGACCGCGCGGGACAAGTCGTCGCGAACCAGGATGTGGCGCTGTTCAAGGACAAGCTGCCGATGGTCGTCGGACCCGGCGCGCCGATCGCGGCCAACGCACTGGTCAAAGCGCTGGAGAAATACCCGTCGCTGTCCGGGCGCATCTTGGCTGCGGTGCGGGTGGGCGAGCGACGCTGGGACCTGCATCTCAAGAACGGTATCGACGTGATGCTCCCGGAAGGCCACGAGCCCGAAGCGCTGGAACGGCTGCTGCAATTGCACCAAGACCACGCGCTGATGGACCGGCCGCTGGTAGCGATCGATCTGCGGCTGCCCGATCGGCTGGTGGTGCGGCCCCGGCCGGATAGCGGCACGACACAAGCTGGCCCGACCCAAACCGGCGTCGCGGGTCCGTCCACGGTCCCGCCGCCGCCGCCCAGCCCGCCCGCCGCCATCC
>JBAXFK010000162.1:0-10841 GCA_037139955.1 Rhodospirillales bacterium | reverse complement strand
GGTCTAAACTTCCGGGGGGGAGATGTCTCACTCTTGTTGGCACGGAGGGGACCGCGCGATACCTCCGACAAATGCTCCCCGCTCTCGGCCTGGGCGGGGTGGTGACGTTCGACGGCGCGGTCGCCGACATGCCGGCTTGGTACGCCGATAAAGGCGTGTTGCTGTCCACGTCGATGTACGAAAGCTTCGGTATGAATATCGGAGAGGCCATGGCGGTCGGCGCGTTCCCGGTGGTGCATGCATTCCCCGGCGCGGACCGGATTTGGCCGGAGGAATGCCTGTTCGCGAGCATCGAGGATGCGGTGGCGCTGATCCGCTCGGGACGGCCCGCGTTATATCGGGGGTGGGTGGCGGATCGGTATGGGTTGGATCGGCAGGCGACAGCGATTTTGGGGGTCTTGGATGGCCTCCCCTAAACCGCCATCGTCCGCCCCTGATGCGCCCGCCCAACCCGCGCCGTTTCCGGATCGTGCCCGGCGATCGCACGCACGCCCTCATCCAACCGGCCGGCGATATTGCCGGGGGAGCAGCCCTCCAGAAACGCGATACCGTTGCGTAAGCAGGCGTTGAGCACCTTGTTGCGCGCGGCCGCCATGACCGGGGGATAGGGATCGCGCATAATGGCGACGGAGCCTAACGACAGGCTCAGATCGCCCGGCCCCATCTCGGCAAAGCCCAGACCGGACACGGCGCAGATGGCGTCGGCGTTGGCGATTCCCTCGGGGCTTTCCAGTTTCACGCCCAGCAGCAACTCGCCAGCCGGGTTGAGCGGCCAAGGTTCGCAGCGCGCCATGTAGTCGTTGCCGGAAATGCCCCAGATCGGGGCGGCGGTATTCTCCGACCCGCGACCGCGTGTGCCGATTCCGAGCATACCGGGGGCGGCGACGGGACGAGCTGCGCCGTGCAACCGCGCTTCGGGGGACGGGATCGCGGGATCGACGCGTAGCAGGTGGTGCGGGTAGCGGCATGCTTCCACGAAGGCGCGCACCGCGTCCACCGTTTCGGCTTGGCACAGCAAAATGCCATGCACCCCACGCCCGAGGATTTGCCGAAACTGCCAGGCGTTGAAGCGCACATTGGCTTCGTCGGTGCCGTTGACCGGGGCTTCGACGATCACGGCAGGGGTGCGGTGGCCGGATCGGGTGGGGCCGGCATCGACCATGCCGCGCAGATATTCCGCGAGGCCCGCCATGTCGAAGGAACCGTGCTCCATCCCGACATTCATGTAATCGGCCCAAGTACCGGCATCGATCCGACCCTGCTCGTAAGTCAGAACGTGGCCGCTATGCGGGCCGTCGTAATAGATTGCTTGCCCGGCTTGCAGCAGTTCGATGTCGCGGTTGATGCGGCTCATAACATTCCCCCGATGGTTCGGTCGCGGGAGTGTGCGTCAAGGCGAAATGCGTTGACAGCCCCGGCGGGCCGCAGGCACCTATTTGCCGCACATAAGGGATCGAATGTTCATGAAAATGCTGCTGCTCGCTCTGCCGCTGCTACTGGCCGCGCCACTGGTAGAGGCCGCCGATCCGCTGAAAGCGGTGGAGGCCAAGATCGCGGACATGAAAGGTCCGGACGTCAAAGCCGTCATCGAGACGACGAATCAGCAGTTTATCAAAGCTTTCGATCAGGGCGATTCGTCCGCCGTCGCCGCGCTTTACACCGACACCGCCACGGTGCTGCCGCCGGGTGGGGACATGGTCGTCGGGCACGATGCGCTGCTGGCATATTGGAAGACCGCCATCGCCGGCGGCATGAAGATAACCAAGCTAACCACCGTCTCGGTCGAGCGACACGGCGCCATCGCCCGCGAAATCGGTCGAGTGTCCGCCGAGGTTCCCGGCGCCGACAAGACGATGAAGCCGATCGAGGGCAAATACGTTGTTATGTGGAAAGAAATCAAGGGCGTGTGGAAGCTCGACACCGATATCTGGAACCTGAACAAGTAGTCTCAGACATGCTCCGACGCGGCGGCGGTGCGGGCGGCTTCGGCGGCGGCTGCGTCGCCGCTGGTTAGGCCGTTGAAGAACGCGTTGAGCAAAACCGACGCGAGCGCCGCCAGCAAAATACCGGATTCCAGCAGCGGGTGCAGCGCATCGGGCGTGTGGCGGAAGAAGCCCGGCGCGACCAGCGGGATCATCCCGAAGCCGGTCGCGATCGCCACGACGAACAAATTGTTCTGGTTCGTCTTGAAATCGACACTGGTCAGAATGCGCGCGCCCGTCGCGGCGACCATCCCGAACATCACCAGGCCGGCGCCGCCAAGTACGACTTGGGGTACGGCCTCCACCAACGCCGCCATTTTCGGCAGCAACCCGAGCGTGAGCATGATGCCGCCGCCAGTCGCAGTCACCCAGCGGGAGCGTACCCCGGTCACACCGACCAACCCGACGTTCTGCGAAAACGATGTATACGGAAAAGTATTGAAGATACCGCCCAAAAATGTGCCCACCCCGTCCGCTCGCAGCCCCCGCGTCAGCGCCGCCCGATCCACGGCTCGGCCGGTTATTTCGCCCAGCGCGAGGAACATGCCCACAGATTCGATCATCACCACGATCATGACGATGCACATGGTGACGATTGGGACGAGGTGGAATTGCGGCATGCCGAACCGGAACGGCGCGATAAATGCGACCCAGGGTGCCGCCGCGACTTTCTCGAAATGCATGATACCCAGGACGGCGGCGAGCACGGATCCGGCGACGATGCCCAGTAACACCGCGACGTTACCGACGAAACCCTTACCCCATCGGATTGCCGCCAGGATCGTCAGGAGAACGAACAACGCAATACCGAGACCGGGGAGCTGCCCGTAGGCGGGATTGGGGAACTCCCCACGCACCCCGTCCACCACCTTGCCGAGCATGGGAAGGCCGCCACCGGCCCAGTTGATGCCGACGCGCATGAGGGTGATGCCGATGACGAGGATGATCGTTCCGGTCACGACCGGCGGAAAAAGAGGCAATAATCTGCTTATAAATGGCGCAACAATCGTCGCGAACAGGCCGGCGGCGATCACCGCCCCATAAATGCCCAATAAACCGACGCCTGGCGATGCCGCCATCGACAGCATCGGCCCGACCGAGGCGAAGGTCACGCCCATCATCACCGGCAGCCGGATTCCGACGCCGGGAAAGCCGACCGACTGAATCAGCGTCGCGAGACCTCAGGCAAAAAGATCGGCACCGATGAGAAACGCCACGTCCTCGGGCGGGAGTTTCAAGGCGCGTCCCAAAATCAGCGGCACCGCCACGGCCCCGGCATACATGACCAGGACGTGTTGCAGCCCCAGCGTCAGAAGTTTCGGCGCGGGAAGCACCCGGTCGACGGGGTGGATGGTGCCGTTGGACGAAATGGTTGCGCTCATCGCGGTGCTCGTTATCGGAGTTGCATGGTGCAGTTTGCAACTATCGGGCCATGCACCGATTGGACGCAGGCAACCGAGCAGGGCTAGGTGCGAGGGGTTATTGGCGCTGAAAACCCGATGCGACGCCCCATCGGCGGATTGACAGCGTGCAGCCGCGACCACAGGTTCGCGCGGTAAAATACCCGCCCAGGAAACACCGAGATGACTCCCGCCCAATACAAGCCCGTCGATGTCCTCGTCACCGGTGCAGGCAACGCCGCCGCCAACGCCGCTTTGTCCGCGCATGAGGCAGGCGCCACGGTCGCCATGCTAGAAACCGCGCCAGAAACCGCGCGCGGCGGCAATTCCGCGTTCACCGGCGGCGCATTCCGCTTCGTTTACGATGGGATCGACGAGCTATTGGCGCTGGCGCCGGATATCGCCGACCTCGATCTCGCGAACATCGACTTCGGAACCTACACCGAAGGCCAGTATTTCGACGACATGGGCCGCCTCACGGATTACCGCTGCGATCCAGAATTGACCGAGGTACTGATCGGCGGGTCCTACCAATCCGCTCTCTGGCTCAAAAAGCACGGCGTCAAATTCCAGCCCGCGCTCGGGCGGCAGGCGTTCAAGGTCGACGGCAAATTCAAATTCTGGGGTGGGCTTGCCTGCCACCTCAACGGCGGTGGCGCTCAGCTCGTGAAAACTCTGCACGAGGCGCTCGGGAAAGCCGGCATCCCCGTCTATTACAACACCACCGGGTTCCAACTGCTGCACGACGACGCCCGCATCCAAGGCGTGCGGGTGCGCAACGCCGGCCGCGTGCACGATCTGCATGCCCGTTCCGTCGTGCTGGCGTGCGGCGGCTTCGAATCCAACCCGGAAATGCGGTCGCGCTACATCGGTCCGAACTGGGATCTGGCGAAAGTACGCGGCACCCGCTTCAACCAGGGCTACGGGCACAAAATGGCGATGGATATCGGCGCCGCCCCGTTCGGCCATTGGTCCGGCGCGCACGCGGTGCAATGGGACATGAACGCCCCCCCCTATGGCGATCTGACGGTGGGCGATCAGTTCCAGAAGCATAATTACCCGTTCGGCGTGCTCCTGAACGCCAAGGGCGAACGCTTCCTCGACGAGGGTAAGGATTTTCACAGCTACACCTACGCGGCATACGGGCATGAGGTCATGAAGCAGCCGGGCCTATTCGCCTGGCAGGTCTTCGACTCCAAAATCAATGACTTACTCCGGAGCGAATACCGCATCCCCCGCATCACCAAGGAAGTCGCGAACACGCTGGAAGAACTGGTCGGCAAGCTGAGCGGTGTCGATCCGGTTCAAGCACTGGCAACCTTGAAAGCGTTCAACGAAGCGCCTCGGCCGGATGTGAAATTCAACCCCAACGTCCATGACGGGTTGCGCACGATCGGCATTCCCTTCCCGAAGACCAATTGGGCGCAAAAGTTGGATACGCCGCCGTACCATGCGTACGGCGTCACGGCCGGCGTGACCTTCACCTTCGGCGGTTTGAAAGTATCGACATCGGCGGAAGTCGAAGACACCAACGGGGTGAAAATCGACGGACTGTTCGCGGCAGGCGAAATCGTGGGGGGATTGTACTACCATAACTACGGCAGCGGCACCGGCCTCGTGGCAGGTGTTACCTTCGGTCGCATCGCCGGTAACGGTGCGGCGGCTTGGGCGAAACGATAAGGAGCATACCGATGCGCAAAATTCTCGCCGCTCTTGCGGCCCTGACGTTTAGCCTACCCTCTTGGGCCTGCGACAATCCCCGGCAAATGGACGGGTTCAAGACCTGCGCCGACGTCGCCAAGGCCGAAGCCGAAGGCGCCGTGCTGGTATACTCCCCCGACCCCGAAACCAACCAAGCCGCGTTGATGGCCGAGTTCGGCAAGGCATTCCCGAAAATCAAAACCAACTATCTCCGCCTGCAAACCGGCGCGCTTTATGCGCGATTGATGGCGGAACGGCAGGCGAAGACCCACATCGCCGATATCCTTGTGCTGACCGACATGACCTTCACGCTGGATTTTCAGAAGCGGAAGGGCTGGATGCAATACGTATCCCCGGAAAGCCCTGCCTTCCTGCCGAAATACAAGAGCATCCCCGAGGGCCAATACGTCTGGGGCGCCGCCATCATCTCCGGCATCGCGTACAATCCCACGACCGTAAAGGCCGAAGATGCGCCGAAAAGCTGGGCCGATCTGGTCAATCCTCGCTGGAAGGACGTCATCAACGTCAAAGTCTCCACCGCCGGCACGCAGCATCAGGTGTGGTATTCGATCGGCAAAATCCTGGGCGACAAATACTGGCAGGATTTCGCCAAGCTGAACCCGCGCGCCTTCGACAGCTACGTGCAGCAGTTCGATCGCACCATCAGCGGCCAGGACCAAGTGATCGAGAACGGGCAATACTCCGGCGTCCTGCAATTCAAGGCCAAGGGTGCCCCGATCGAGTTCGTCTTCCCGACCGAGGGAGAAATCGCCACCCCATCCGTCTACGGCGCGATCGCCGAAGCCCCGCACCCCGAGGCGGCGAAGCTGTTCATGGATTGGCTGATGGGCGTGCCCGGCCAGACAGCATTGGTGAAGGCATCGTCGCTGCACTCCATCCGCGCGGACGTTGCGCCACCAGCGGGTGGCGCACCGATTTCAGCATTCAAGCTGCTCACGCCGGACGACTGGGACGCGTTCCTGAAGACGCACAGCCAGTTCGTGAAAGAGTGGGACAAAATGGTTGGGATGCGATGATGATTCGGTGGGCGCTGCTCGGCTTCGTTTTTCTGCTGACCGCGCCCGCCATCGCCTGCAACGATCCCCGCCGAATGGACGGGTTCAACACCTGTGCCGACGTGGACAAAGCCTTCCAGGAAGGCGCGTTGGTCCATTATTCACCCGACACGGAATCCGAGATGGTGCGATACCTCGCGGAATTTCGAAAAGCCTTTCCCCAAATCCAGACCACCTATTTACGCCTGCAAACCGGCGCTCTTTACGCTCGATTATCGGCCGAGCGACAGGCGAAGGCGTATATTCCGGATACGTTGGTGCTGACCGAGATCGGTTTCGCCAACGATTTCCAGAAGCGCGGTGGGTACGCGCGATATTTGTCCCCCGAGAGCGCCGCCTTCCAGCCGCACCAACAGAGCAATCCACCGGGGTCTTATACCTGGAACGACACGATCGTCGCCGGCATCGCCTATAATCCCACGATCGTTGCCGCCGAAGATGCGCCGAAAACCTATCGCGATCTTCTCAAGCCGCACTGGACCGACGCCGTCAACACCAAGCTGTCGACCTCGGGCCTGCAACATCTCGCTTGGTATTTGCTGCGCAAAGAATATGGCGACGATTTTTGGAAGAAATTCGGGGAACTACGGCCGCGCGGCTTCGACTCCTCGGTCCAGCAATTCGATCGGATGGTGTCCGGCCAGGACAAGATCGTCGCCACCGCGCAATATTCGAACTACCTGATCGCCAAGGAAAAAGGCGCACCGATCGTATTCGTCGTGCCGGAAGAAGGGCTGATCGTGACCCCCAGCGTGTTGGGCGTCGTAGACCGGGCCCCGCACCCCGAAGCGGCGCGGTTGTTCGTGGACTGGTTCTTGGGCGTGCCCGGCCAAACCGCGATGACCCGCACAACCCGGCACCACTCCGCCCGCCCCGACGTCCCGCCGCCGCCCGGCGGTCAAACGATCGGTGCGTTCAAACAATTGGTTCCCGACGATTGGGAAGCCTTCCTAAAAACACACTCCCAGTTCGTGAAGGAGTGGAACACAATGGTTGGAATGAGGTGAACATGAAAAAGCTCCTTCTCGCATGCGCGCTGCTGTTCGGCTCGCCGGCTTGGGCCTGCGACAATCCGCGCCAAATGGACGGGTTCAAAACATGCGCCAATGTGGAACAAGCCTTCAAGGAAGGCGCCCTGGTGCACTACGCGCCCGATCCAGAAGCCGAGATGGCCAACTACATGGCCGCCTTCCACAAAGCCTTCCCGCAAATCGCAACCAATTTCATGCGCCTGCAAACTGGCGCTCTTTACGCTCGGTTATCGGCCGAGCGGCAGGGGAAGGTGTATACGCCGGATACCCTGATGCTGACCGAGGTCGGCTTCGCGCTCGATTTCCAAAAGCGCGGCGGCTACCAGCAGTATGTTTCCCCCGAATCCCCTGCCTACAAAGCAAACCAGCAGAGCACGCCGCCTGGGTATTTCACCTGGTACAGCGTCATCGTCGCGGGTATCGCATACAACCCCACGACGCTGACCGCTGCACAGGCGCCGAAAAGCTATAAGGACCTGACGAACCCGTTATGGTCGGAAGAGGTCAACACCAAACTATCCACATCGGGCCTACAACATCTAGCGTGGTATGCTCTGCGGCAAAAATACGGACCCGAGTTCTGGCAGAAATTCGGCGAACTCAAACCGCGCGGTTTCGACTCCTATGTGCAGCAGTACGACCGAACGGTCAGCGGGCAGGATAAAGTCGTCGCGACGGCGCAATACTCGGGCTACCTGATCGCCAAAGCCAAGGGCGCGCCAATCGAATTCGTCATCCCCGAAGAAGGCATGATGGCGATCCCCGGTGTGCTCGGCGTCGTCGATCGCGCCCCGCACCCCGAGGCGGCACGGCTGTTCGTGGACTGGTACCTCGGCAAAACCGGCCAGACCGTCATGTCCAGCACGATGAAGAACTACTCGGCTCGCGTCGATGTGCCGCCCCCGCCCGGCGGCGTGCCCATTTCCGATTTCAAGCTGATCGTGCCGGACGATTGGGACGACTTTCTGAAAACGCACACCCAGTTCGTGAAGGAATGGGATCGGATGCTGGGCAAGCGCTAACCCTAGGCGGAGCGGGCTGCCATCGGTCCGGTGGACCGCCCGTTTCGATCGGCCAACCGCCGAGCGACTACCGATAAGGCAACGACGACGCCGACGATCAGGACGCAATGCGTCGGACGCAGCCCGAAATCGAGGCTCTGGTTCGTCGCGAACACCCGCCAGGGGTCGATGCGGGTGGCGAGGCCGTACCACGCGAACTCGATTCCCGCCGTGGCGGCTGCGGCGACCGGTGCGAGCGCGATATAGACGAGCACACCGCGTTGCCAGCCCATCGGCAAAGCGCGCCAGACCATCAGCCAAGCATACAGCCCGGCGACGAAAACCGGCTCCGATACATTGGCTTTGGACTGGATGAAGTAGTGGAACACACCCAGCGCGATCAGCGGATAAGCCGCGTAATGCAGCCGCTTCCACCAACGCCCCATGCGCTTAATCGCGCCATTGGTAGACGTTGCGCCCAGCGCGAGAAAACCGAGCAACGCGACAAAGCCGACTGTGAGGTAAAAGCGTTGCCAGATTTCGCTCAGGACGGTGCCGAGGGCGAATTTCTGGTCGAGCGTGTACAGAAACAAGTGCGCCAGCCCGTAAACGAGACCCGTCACGCCCACCATCCGCCGCACCAGCAGCAACCCCGGCCATTGCAACATGCGGGCGAACGGCGTGACGGCCAGCGAGATCAGGAAAAAGCGGATAGTCCAGAGGCCGGTGCCATGGATGGCCTCGGTCACCGGGCGGCCGCCGGCCTCCCCTAGGACCCACCGGACGGCGTACCAGATGGCAGGGACGAAGGCGGCCGAGAACACGGCGGCCTTTAAGGGCAGAAATTGGCCGCGGCGGTCTCTCCAGGGAAGGATCATCGTGTCGTCTCCTCGATACGCCTATTCGACCCGGCCGGTCGGGAAAAATTACAGCGGGTTTTTGCCGGCGATGGCGCGGCATTCTGCGGCTAGGATGTCGGGATCGGGGGTCGGCAGCCAGACAGCCGGCTGCTCGATCGCCTCGGCCAAGCGGGCCTTATACTCGTCGCGCGGGATTTCCTTCGCACCGAACCGCGACAGATGGCCGGTGATGAACTGGGTGTCGAGCAGGCTGTAGCCGCCAAGGCGGAGGCGGGCGACCAAATGCACCAAAGCGACCTTGGACGCGTCGGTAACGAAGCTGAACATACTCTCCCCGAAGAAAGCACCGCCCAGCGACACGCCGTACAGGCCGCCGACCAGCACCCCGTCCAGCCTGCATTCCACTGTATGCACGCGGCCGACGTCGAACAGTTCCCCGAACAGGCGCACGATTTCTGCGTTGATCCACGTATCGGTGCGATCCGGCATGGGGGTGGCGCAGCCGGCAATCACACCGAGAAAATCCCGATCGCAACTGACATCGAACGCGCCGGCGCGCACGGTGCGCAGCAGACGGCGCGGCAGATGAAATCCGTCGAGGGGCAGAATGCCCCGTTGCTTCGGGTTCAACCAAATCAAACGCGGGTCGTCGCGCGACCGCGCCATCGGGAAAATGCCGATGGCATAGGCCTGAAGCAGCATGGTCGCGGTAATCTCGGGCTTGCGTGCCGGCATAGCCTATTGTGCCGGTAAGCGAGCGGTGGGCAAATACCCCGCATCGAATCAACTTGAGGAAACCCGACATGGTCGCTTTCACCTGGGAACACATCCACCTGCGCACCCCCGACCCCGAGGCCACCGCGCAGTGGTACCGCGACAAGCTGGGCGCCGAGATCGTGCGCACCAAGATGGCAGATGGATCGAACCGCATCGATTTGAACTTGGCCGGACAGAAAGTGTTCATCGCCCAGACCGAAACCGGCAAAGCCGGCGAAGCTCCGAGTTCCCCCTATCTCGGTTTGGATCATTTCGGCATGACGGTCGCGAACATGGCCGAGGCGGTGGCCGAGCTAAAAGCCATGGGCGTGGTGTTCACGATGGAACCGAAACAGATTCGCCCCGGCACGACGATTGCCTTCCTAACTGCGCCGGAGAATGTGTCGATCGAGCTGATCCAGCGGGGATAGCGCAAAGCGCCCAACCCCACGCCGTTTCGAGCCATTTTCCAAGCGGGAACGGCCGGCTACGGTCGCCGCATACCGAGACAACGAGGCCGCCATGTACCTGCCATCCCGCACCTACCGCACGCCGATCATGGGCCGCAAAGGCGCCGTCGCGACCAATCATCCGCTAGCAACGCAGGCCGGGCTGGATGCATTGCGGGACGGTGGCAATGCCGTCGACGCAACCGTGGCCATTGCCCTAACACTGAGCGTGGTGGAGCCGATGATGTCCGGCCTCGGCGGCGATGGGTTCTATCAGGTGCACCACCAGGGCGCGACGAAATGCTGGAACGCAACAGGGTCCGCGCCGCGGGCCGCGACGCCGGAGCGGTTCAAAGCCAGCGGCATCGCGGTGCGCGGACCGTTGAGCGTTTCGACCCCCGGCTTCCTGGCCGGCCTCGGCGCCCTTCACGCCGCGCACGGCACCCTGCCATGGGCTCGGTTGTGCGCCCCCGCCATCGAAGCCGCCCGCGACGGCTTCCCCGTCACCCACCACTACCGCCACTTCGTCGAAGATGTGCGCAAGATCGTCGCTGCCGATCGGCGTAGTCACGCCGTGTTCCTGGC
>JBAXFK010000161.1:0-10935 GCA_037139955.1 Rhodospirillales bacterium | reverse complement strand
AGTACCGGGCCGGGTGGATCGGGGGCGGGTTGGGCCAAAAAATTATTGCGATCGGGGGTCAAGGGGTGATCGCTCAGGATCGAAAATGTCTTGCTTTCCGGCCCGACGATCCGCGTGAGTAGGTCGCCTAGGGGGGCTGTGGGGCGGCCGAGTTGTTGCAGTGCCGCGACGGCGAAACGATCGGCATTGGCCTCGATCTCGCGGGAGTAGGCGGCGTTCAGCAATGACCGCGCGGCGAACAGGGCTGCGCCGGCGCCACCGATATCGCCGAATAGCAGCCCGGCCAGATAGCCGGTGCCGCCGTCGCGGATCAATCGGCGCAGTCCGTCCCGGTGCGACAGATGCCCGAATTCGTGCGCTAAAACGCCGGCCAGTTCGTCGGGGGTGCGGGCTTTTTCCAACAGAGCCGACAATACATAGACTCGCCCGCCGGGCAGGGCGAAGGCGTTGGGAATGTTGGACTCCAGCACGATCGGATCCGGCTCGGCGGCTAATTTTGCCACCGATTGCAGGCGCGCCACCAGTTTTTTCAACGCGGCGCGGCCGGTGGGATCGGTGCATGCCTGTCCGCTGTAGATCAAGCGGACTTGGCGGTCCACGGCATCCCCCAGCGGGCGTTCCCAACTGGCGGGCAGGATGTCGGCGATTTCGTCGGCCAGAACAGGGACGGCGAACCAGATGGCGGCGGCGATGACTGCGGCGGCGACGGCGGACCAAGCGGCGATGCGCCACGCCGACGCTGTTTGCGCGCTGCCGGGGCCGTTCCGGTTTGGGCAAAGGGGTTCGACCAGCGCGCGGGTTGCGGCGTCGCGTATTTCGAGTCGGGCGAGTTCCGGGGCTTGAGTGCTCCAGAGGCGGATTATGCCCGGTTGTGTATCGACGATGCGGATGTCGGGGAACGACCAAGACGCGAGATGTGTGTTGTCGGCGTGGATTTCCAGCTTGTCGGTGCAGCGGATTTCGACTGTGCGGCGGCGGTTCGATACGCCGTCGAAGAAGATCGCGGGATGACTCAGCACCGATCAGAAGCCGGCGAAGTCGAGGCCGTCGGCTAGGCCCTCGCCGATCGCGCTAGCGGCCTCCCCGGCAGTGGCAATGTCGGTGAGGGCATCGGCGTTATGCAGTGTGCAGGCGCTGCATATGCGTTTCCAAATACGCTGTAACAAATAGATGCGGGCGATGACGCCGAGGGTTAAGATGGTGGCGATATACCAAATGCCGATCCCGGCCGAGGCCAGGATTGTCGATACTTCGCTTGCTATGTCCAACAATCCCATCGGTATCGACGCAAGATAGAGCAGGCCGGCGACAATCCCGGCCACGGCGGATACGCCGAGTGCCGCGACGATGCCCATGCCGATTGCCGACCAATAAATGCCGATCAGGGCGTCTGTTTTTAAACTGCAACGAACAGATGCGTCACCGAAACGGATATTGTTTGCCCACCAGCGCCATTCGACGGCTTTGCGCGCGGCGTGCAGGAACGGCAAGGCGAGCGACAAGGCGTATGCCAGAACCATGGTGCCGCCGAGCAAGCCGGTCCAGGGATCGTCTGTTATTGGCCCGGTTCGCCCTGTGATGCCAATGAATAACATGCGGCCGAAAATCGTTCCGAACGGCATCAGACCCAAAAGCCAAATCCACCAGACCTGTTTGAATAACTGCCCGCCCGTCCCGTCGAACCGACCCGGTGCGGTACCGTAATGGGTGCGCGCGAATTTGTATCGTTCCAGTGCCGCCATTTGCCAAGGGTAGGAAAAACCCAGGGTGACGAAAACCAATGCCGTCCAGAGCGCTGCTCGCCACGCGTAAGACCACCCCGATCCGGTCATCCAAAACCGCACCCCGCGCCACACGGTCCGCGTCAGTCGATACCGCCGCGCGCGGTAAATCGCGAACTGGCCGAACAAATAGATAAACGCATAGAGCGGCACGCTGGCGAAGGCCTGTTCCCGTTCCGCTGCCAGACCGGTCAGGAAATAGACGAAAAACACTGGCACCAAGATGGCCAATGCGATCAAAAACCCCAAGAACAATTCCATGCCGCGACCGGTATATTCCAACCCGTCGCCGTCTATTTCGGTATTGGACCACAGATAGCGGCGTATGTCGGTGGTCAGCCAGAACCGATAGAAGCCGAATGTTACCAATTCCAGAACAGCACCGCGCGTCACCAGACGGCGAAAGACGGAATTGGCGCCGGTAAAGGCGAGAGCGGCTTCTCGGTCGAGCATGACCTGAGGGGAACACGAAACAGAAGGGCCGGCAACCAGGCTGCTGGGGGGGCAGCGCGAGCGACGGTCAAGTGTCGCCAGCTTCGATCAAGTCGAGCACGCCTTCCACGACGGTGAACAGCCCATCGGCAGGAGGAATGAGGATTTTTACGAGGCCAGACCCGATTTTCAACCAAGCAATCGTGTTTTGGCGAGATTGTGTTTCTTCGGCCTTTTGCGCTGCGGCAGCCAGGGCAGTGTGTGCCGCGAGGACGAAGGCGGCTGGGAATTGCTGTATTTTATTCGCACCGTCGGGCGAGTTGACCAGCGCGGATGCATCGGCCATGGACGTATAGAAGCCCTTATCCGCCGAGGCGATGAAAGCGATGAAAGGACCATTATGGCCCATAGCACCTTTAGGCTTGAACTGTTTTAGCAACGCGGTCGCTCTTTTCCAGTCGTAGCGCGCGATCAGGAAGCCGCAATCTTTGCGCTGCCAAGATTCTGCTGTTGCAATGTCGAGCGGCCACTGCAAAGCAATCGTATTGCCCGGCAGGGCCGAGGATGTTTCGTATGTGCCAGCGGTACCCACCGCCAGGAATCCTTCGCACATCGCATGCAATAACGGCTGAGGGGTTTGTTGTGCGAGCACGATTAAGGCGATCGGTCGAGGACCGACAAGAGTAGCGGGTGTGACATACTCCCGGATCGGCACCAACTCCGCCGGCGGTGCCGCCCCGCAGCCCGCCAGCAACATCGAAACCAGTAACATCGATACGAAGCGGCGCATGATCGATCCCCTCCAATCCAGCTGTGCGACCGAATAGAATACCCACCCGTATCGTATGCAAGAAGATAACGATTGCCGAATGCCGTCTACTCATGCTTGCCGACCGGCGCCGTTTACCCCGGGCAAGCCCTGCGATAGCGTCTGCCCGACCGTCCAGGGACCTCGCCCATGAAAATCGTTCGTGTTTCCGCCATCCCCATGTCCGCGCCCGTGCCATTGGCGAGCCGGCATCGTACCGATCTCGGTACCAAGGTGAAGTCCGATGCGACTCTGATTCAGGTGGAAACCGATACCGGCCTGATCGGCATCGGCGCCGCGCTCGGCTCCCCGCCGGTGGTCAAGGCGATCGTGGATCACGAACTCGCGGCGGAATGCCTCGGCGAAGATCCCATGTTTTCCGAGCGCATTTTCGAGAAAATGTATAATGGCTCGCGCGCTAAGCCGGCGCTGGAACGTGGCGTGACCCAGGCCGACGAAAGCCGCCGTCGGGGCGTGATCATGGAGGCAATCTCTGGCGTTGACATCGCTATCTGGGACGTCAAATCTCAAGCGCTCGGTATTCCGCTTTATCATGCGCTGGGTGCCGCGCGGTCGTCGGTGCGCGGCTACGCCAGTGGCGGTTGGGCTCCGGGGGATGAGGCGGAAGCGGAACTCGGGGGTTATGCCGCCAAAGGATTCACTGCCGTCAAAATGCGGGTCGTCGGGCGCGACGGATTTTCCATCGCCAACTGCGTCCGCCGCGTTGCGGCGGCGCGGCGCGGAATCGGCCCGGATGTGGAATTGATGATCGATGCGCACGGATCGTTGGAAGTGGCGGTCGCGATCAAGCTGGCGAAAGCGCTAGAACAATATGATATTGCATGGTTCGAGGAACCGGTCTCCCCGGACGACCACGCCGGGCAGGCCGAGGTCCGCCGCGCCACCACCATCCCTATTGCAGCGGGGGAGCGCGAGTTTACCCGTTTCGACTTCCAAGACCTGCTGGAACGGCGCGCATTGGACATCGCCCAACCGGATGTGGCCCGTGCCGGAGGAATCACCGAGATCCGGCGAATCGCAGCGCTGACCTCGACGTATGGGGTGCGGCTGGCTCCGCATGCCTGGGGCAGTGGCGTGTTGTTCGCTGCCAGCATTCATGTCGCCATGGCCGCCGCGAACTGTCACATTCTAGAAGTGACGCAGGGCTACATGCCGATGATGTGGGAACTGTTCAACGAACCGTTCGACATTCGCGACGATGGTTCGGTCCATGCGCCCGACCGCCCGGGTCTGGGCTTCACGTTACGGGCGGATGCGCTGGAGAAATTCCGGTATGTCGATGGGCCAGAGTACGAGTTTTAGTGTCAAATCGCCATGGCGGCCTGCGCCGCCATGGCGGGATAGGCGATTAACCTGCGCTGGCGATCAATTCCTCGTACAGATTCAAGTAATCCTCGGCCATCCGACGCGAAACGAAGCGGCGGTCGAATGTCGCTCGCACCGTCGCGCGGTCCAGGGTCGGAACTTTGGCAACCGCAGCGACGGCTTCGTCGATATTGTTGACGATGAAACCGGTCACGCCGTCGTCCATCACCTCGGGCACCGACCCGCAGTTGAATGCGATGACCGGGGTGCCGCAGGCCATGGCTTCGATCATCACCAGACCGAACGGCTCCGGCCAGTCGATCGGGAAGATCAGGCAATGCGCACCGGACAGGAAGGCGGGCTTTTGGGCGTCGTTGATCTCGCCGATGAATTCCACGTTATCGTGGCTGTCGATCAGCGGCTTGATCTTGGCTTCGTAGTACTCGCGGTCGGCGTTATCGACTTTCGCTGCCATTTTCAATTTCATGCCGGCGCGGGTCGCGATTTCGATGGCACGGTCGGCGCCTTTTTCCGGCGAAATACGGCCTAGGAACGCGGCATATTCCTGTTTTACCGGCTGCGGCGTTAGGATATGCGGCGGCATGCCGTGATGTACCGTGCGCGCCCAATTCAGATTCGGAATGGGCTTGCGCTGGTTGTCGGAGATGGAAACAAACGGCGAGTCCAAGAAGGTGCCATAGGTCTCCACGAATTCCGGCACGTCTAAGCGACCGTGGATCGTTGTCAGGTAAGGTGTCTTCTGCCGGCTGAACAGTTGCAGCGGGAAGTAGTCGATGTGGAAGTGCAAAATGTCGAAATCGTCTTTGCGACGATAAACCAACTCCACCATCCGATAATAGCCGGCAACCCAGTCCTTTACGTCGGGATCGAGACGCGATGCACGTGCGCGCATTGGCGCCAGGGTGGCGGAGGTAATGGAGTCGCCGCTCGCGAACAGCGTCACGTCGTGTCCCATCGCGACCAGTTCCTCGGTCAGCGAATAGACGACACGTTCGGTACCGCCATAAAGCTTCGGCGGGACCGCTTCGAACAGCGGGGAGATCTGGGCAATGCGCATGAAGGCGGGCCTGATTCGGTATGGGGTTCGCGGGACGTCCCGCATTCCCGTGATACCGGGGGAATATGGCGGAATGTCGGCGTCTTCAAGTCGCCACACTCCCGCGCGATAAGAACGGTACGACAGGAGCCGAATACCGATGCCCACCCAATCGTCGACCCAGAACCTGCCCGCGCTGCGAGGCCGTCCGCTTGCGTATCTATTCTATTACATCGCAAAACATCCCGCTGGGCATCTCACCGTCCTGATCTCGGTCTTGCTGGCTGTCGGCTGCTCGGTGTCCACGCAGTACGGTATGAAACATTTGATCGACATTGTGTCGTCGGGTCTTGTGGCCGGACAGCACAAGGTCTGGGGCGGATTCGCGCTGCTCTGCGGGTTGGTCGCGGCCGACAATCTGCTGTGGCGTGTCGGTGGCTACGCGGCACATCGCACCTTCGTCGCGGTGACCGGCGACATCCGGCGCGATCTGTTCGCGCATCTGTCCGGTCATTCCCCCAGCTATTTCGCCGAACGCCTGCCGGGCGCGTTGTCGAGCCGCGTTAGCTCCACAGCGCTGGCCGCATTCACGTTGCTGAACACCGGAGTCTGGAGCGTCATCCCGCCTATCGTCGCCGTGCTGCTGGCAATCGGGTTCATCGGGTCGGTTAACTTCGTTATGTCCCTCGCATTGCTCGGCGTGGCATTTTGCCTGGGCGTGGTTGTGTTCTGGCTCGCCAAGCGCGGCACCCCCCGCCATCGCGCTTACGCCGAAATGGCTGCCGCCGTGGATGGCGAGTTGGTGGACGTTATCGGCAATTTCGGTGTCGTGCGGGCCTTCGGCGCCACATTCCGCGAACAGTCCCGCATCGGCGCGACAATGGAACGCGAAATGGCGGTGCGCCGCCGCAGCCTGTACTACATGGAGCATTTGCGGCTGATACATGCCGTGCTCACCGCACTGATGACGGCGGGGGTGGTCGGTTATGCGATTGTCCTGTGGCAGGCCGGTAAGGCGACGGTCGGCGATATCGTACTGCTGACCTCTCTTGCGTTCACAATTCTGCACGGCACCCGAGACCTCGCGGTGTCGCTGGTCGATCTGACCCAGCATGTCGCCCGTCTCGATGAAGCGATTGCCACGTTGCTCACCCCGCACGAACTGCCCGATCGACCCAATGCGCCCGATCTGGTCGCCGGTCCCGGTGCCGTGACATTCGAGACCGTTACCTTTTCGTACCCAGGGCGTAAGCCGGTGCTGGAGAATTTCGACCTGAAAATCGCCGCCGGGCAGCGTATCGGGCTAGTCGGTTTCTCCGGTGCCGGGAAATCGACCGTGCTGTCGCTGTTGCAACGCTATTACGATGTCACAAAAGGGCGCATTCTGATCGACGGGCAGGATATCCGCGACGTCACGCACAACAGCCTGCGCCAAGTCATGGCCATCGTGCCGCAAGACATCTCAATGTTTCATCGTTCTGTGTTGGAAAATATCGGCTACGCCCGTCCCGAGGCGTCCGAGGCCGATATTCTTGCCGCTGCGGACATGGCGCATTGCCGCACCTTTATCGAGGCGTTGCCGGAAGGTTTCGCCACCATGGTCGGCGATCGCGGCGTGAAACTGTCCGGTGGCCAGCGGCAGCGTTTGGCGATTGCGCGTGCGCTGCTGAAAGACGCACCGATCCTGTTGTTGGATGAAGCGACAAGCGCGCTCGACTCAGAATCGGAGCAGGCCATTCAGGCGGCGCTAGACCGGCTCATGACAGGCCGCACTGTGATCGCTATCGCGCATCGGCTGTCGACTTTGCGCAGTTTCGACCGGATCATCGTGATGGATCGCGGCTGCATCGTCGACGATGGGGCGCCGGACGAACTTGCCGGGCGGGCTGGGCCTTATAGGGATTTGTTGCGGAAGCAGCATATGACGTCCACGGCGACGGATTAGCTGTGTTAAGGAACGCAGGGGAATTTTAACGGATATCTTATGAAACCCATCTGTCCCAGATCGGTTTCATTTCGGTCATTCAAAACCCAAACATATGATCCAACGAAAAACCTCCAATCGAATCCATCGATCCATGATATCCGAACAACCGGCAGGTGGGATCGCGCACGAGCACATAGCCCGCCGAACCGGCAGCCCGTAGCGTATCCGCATCGAACGCCTTATGCGGCCAGACCATCGCCGAACCGGAGCATGCGATCGCGACCGGCGCCTCGGCGATGAGGCGGCCGGTCCCGTCGTGCAACTGTAGCGACGTTGTCGATACAGGGTGCCACGCCGCCGAGGCGGGATAGATCAGGACCGCGAAACTGTTTCGCCGGTCGTCGCCCAGTTTCAGGAACAGGCGGGTCGATAAGCCCGGCGGTGGGCCGGAGTAGGATTGCGGTTCATCCCGATAGGTCATCGCGGTATTGAAGATGTGTGCACCGAAGCTGGATTCGGCGACGTGGCCCGAGGTCCGATCCTCATAACGGAACAGGGCATGCAGCCAGCCATCGGCCTCACCGCCGTCGCGGAAATCGTAGACCAATTCGGCGTGGCCCGATTCGATGTCGATCCCGTCGAAATCCATGGCCATATCGTGGTCGCGCGGCAGACAGCCGAGGAATTTCTCTGCCACTTTCTGCCCGTCTTCGGCGAACACATCCAGCCGGACCGGTAGGTTTCCTTGTGTGGTTGCCATCGGCGTCGGCAGGAAGATGCTGCGGAACCGAGCGCGCGGTAGAATCGGAAAGGGGAGCAGATAACCGCGTCCCAATTGGGCGGGCAGGCTGGGTATGCCGGGGTCGCCGCGCAGATTATCGCGCTCGACGTTGACATGCGCGATGCGGGTGCGTCCGCCGCGCGAAATTTCGTACCGCGGACGCACCACGTGGCGGCCCGCCCGTACTTCCACCTGCGCCGGCCAGCGCAGGTGCGGCAGCATCGCCGCGACATCCAACGCCACCGTTGCAAACGGCCCGACGTCACGATCCAGCGCGACCGGCTTTTCGGCGCCCATGCGATCTAGCGCCACGGTGCCGGCTGGGATGGGCACGGCATGGCTGTTTTGCAACCAGAGGACCACGCGCTCCCCCTCGGTCGGGGCGGGCAGGCCGGCGAAACGATCCGACGGCCAAGCGTTGGCGTCGTGGGTGCAGGATAACGAAGCACCGTCGTCGGATGCATAAGTATCGACTGCGTATTTCACCACGTCGTGGCCGGCCGCGCCGATGGCATGGATGAACAATTGCCCGGTGAATTCGTCCAAATGGAAACGAGCGCGCACCTCGGCGCTATCGATAGAGAAACCGCCGGCGCTGTGGGGCAGGCTTTGTTCCCACGTAGCAAGAACGGTGCCGTCGGCGGCGAACAGTCGCAGCCACAGGCGCATCGGTCCTGCGCCGTAATTGGCCCAGTAGTTGGCCGACACCAACCGCGTCGACAGCCCATTGGCATCGCGGAAGAAGGCGAAATTGGTGGCAAAATTCAACTTGTCCAGATACTTGCCGCGAACCGATACCATATCGGTCGGTAACCGTATTTCGTCTAGCGTCGCAACCCGAGCGCCGGGCGGCACCAACGCGGCGATCCGGTCGGCGATTCGGGCGGCGTCGAAGGCCGCGATCAGCACAGTGCCGGCGCCGGACCCCGGCAAATCCGTTAACGCCCGTGCGGTCAGCCCCGCCCGCTTTTGCCCGACCTCGGCCACGTCGTGCACGAATAGCGCGTCGATCGTCACCGGGTACATCGCCAGCAATGCATCCGCGATACGGTCTGGGTCGTACAGTGCCACCGGCCCGGTCAATCCGTCGTAGAGGCGTGCAATGCCCTCGGCAGCCAACGGGTGCGCCAGTGCCTTGTATATGACGTTGCCCCCAGCGCGCGCGTCGAAGGTCTGGATGTTCAGCATCTATCGGGGGTCCCGCAATCCGAGGCGGCGGCACATCTCGGCCGCCACCAATGGTGTATCGTTGAGCGGCGCGACCGGCCAGAGCGCATATCGGCCCGCGAAAGGCTTTACCCGGCCCTCTTTCATCATCGTGTCGATGAAAATGCCCTGACGGCGCGATTTGCCGGGCAGCGGCGCGAACATGACCGGCGTTGCGGTGGCCGAGGCTTCGGAAATCATCGACACGCTGTCTTGTGTCACCACGATCAGATCCGCCAGTGCCAGCATGCCGAAATACGGATTGTCGCCGGTAAAATCCCACACCCAGCCGCCGACCGGGGCCAAGATCGCGCGCATCAGCGCGGTCACGGCGGGATCGGTGCGGCGGGACGGAGTGACCGCGATTCCGACACCGTCGCGCTTGGCCATCGCGGCGAGATCGGCCGCTAACCGCCCGCCCACGGCGGTATCCAGGGTGTAGCGCCCGTTATTGCCTCCCAGCAGTACCGCGACCAACGGGCGTTTCAGGGGTGCCAAGCGGTCGCGCCAGCGCTCGGCCTCGGCGGTCAGGCGCGCCGGGGTCACGCGATGCAGCGCGGTGCGGGCGACGACGACGTTGGGGCCGGTTAGTTCGTCGTGGGTATTGGCGACAACCAGATCGAATTTGCGGATGTCCATGCGAGGATTTTGCACCTGCACCACGCGTGGCCCGGTCCGTCGCAACGCCGCCAGCACCGCGCCTGCCATGCCGCCGCAACCGATCGCGAGGTCCGGCGCCGGACCGCGCATGGCGTCCGCCACCACGCCGAGCGGCCGGGGCCAGAAGCGCGCGGGGAGTTTGCGCGACAATCCGGTGGGTTTGAGCACCCGCATATCCGGGATCAGGCCAGCGGCTTCGGCAAGGCCGAGCGCCTGGGCTTGCAAGCCGGCGTAGCCTTCGCTCAGAATCCAAGTGTTGTGCGACATGCGGGGGTTGTCCGCCCGGTGTCGCGCAACGTCAATTGTGCGGCGGTTCGCGTCTGGCATGCTCGCACCGATCCGGTTCTGGCCGGATTGGCGGCGCCGGCATCGCCGCGGCGGTCGGTAGGGCGGCGATGTACCTGGCCCCAACATCGTTCGATCGACGCGATCCCGGCGTGGGCGGCCGGAAAAATCGAACGCAAAACGCGGTAAATGCGATAGCTTTGGATAGAGTGGCAGGAACGCCACGTGCGGACGCCGGCACGTGAGCCGGGTGCTCACGACCGGGGCGGCGGCGATGACGGGGGGTGCCGATGGGCATCAACTAGGGACGATGGCGGGCAGCGTTTCGCCGATCGGGCAGCCGAGCGCCCGGCGCACCGTGGATGGGCGCAGGTCCCGCCAATCGATGTGCCAGGTGTCCGGGCGCTTGTCGCGTTCGCGCTGGAAGGGGTCTTCGCGCTGTGCGCGCACTTGGTACAGGCGGCCGAGGCTGCCGCCGTAGCGCCGCAGGGTCTTTTCCAACCGGTTCCAAAAATCGCCGTCGCAGAGACCGGGGACGATGCCGCAGTCCATGCAGATATAGGCGATGGTGCGGCCGACCGGGCGGCGGCGCACGTCCGCGATGAGTTCTTCCGGCGTGGGCATGCGGGATGTGCCGGGATCGTCGGGGCCGAGCACAGCGGGGTCTGGACC
>JBAXFK010000160.1:0-11003 GCA_037139955.1 Rhodospirillales bacterium | reverse complement strand
CGCGACGGTGAACGCGGTGGTGTTGGATATCCATGCCGAAGCATCCAGCGAGAAAATGGCATTCGCACATTCCTTCGACGGTCAGGCTTCGCTGGTGGTGGGTACGCACACGCATTGCCCGTCCGCCGACGCGCAAATCCTGCCCGGCGGCACGGCGTTTCAGTCGGATGCCGGTATGTGCGGCGACTACGACAGCGTGATCGGCATGTTGAAAGACGGCGGCACGCTCCGCTTTTGGCGCAAAATGAAGGGCGAGAAGCTGGGCCCCGCCGAGGGACCGGCGACGCTTTGCGGCGTCTTCGTGGAAACGGACGATGCCACCGGTCTGGCGACGCGGATCGAGCCAGTGCGGCTCGGTGGGCGTCTGAAACAGGCGATGCCAAATCTTTGATCCGGATCAATGCCGGCAGTTGACGGTCGGCTTTTGTGGCAGTCTATGAAACGCCCATTGGAACACTAAGGAATATATTATGGACACCATGGTCCAGTCCTCGATTCTCCCCAGCGCTCCGGACAGAGCGCGGGCGTTGCAGCCGTTACTGGACGCGCACGGCCCGGAAATGGACCGTCGGCACGAAGCTACGCCCGAGGTGGTGGAGGGACTGGTCGAGAACGACATGCTGCGCCTGCTGTTGCCGCGCAGCCTTGGTGGGCAGGAAATCCATTTGGTCGATTTCTGCAAAACGACCGAGGCCGTGGGTTGGGCCGATGCCAGCATGGGGTGGTTCGTGAACCAATCCAACGTGTGCGTGGCGTCGTCTTCCGTCGCGATGCCGCAAGATGCCGCCGCCGCGATCTTCGACAGTCGGCGCACCGGTTTGGCATGGGGTGCCAAGCACAATTGGAGCAAGGCGGTCCGCGTCGACGGCGGTTATCGTCTGTCGGGTACATGGAGTTACCTGAGCGGCGGTCGCCATACGAAATGGATCGGCGCCCATAGCGCGGTGCAGAATCCAGACGGCACCCCGCATATCCGCCACGGCCGACCGGACGATCGCAGCTTCCTGTTCCTCCGTTCTAAAGCTGTAATTACCGACGACTGGCAGGTGCTCGGCCTTCGCGGTACCGGTAGCGATACCTACACGGTCGAGGATTTGTTTATCCCCGACGAACACTCCCCCGCGCGCGATTCGGTCGAAGAGCGGCGTGTGAACGGGCCGTTGTACGGAATTAGCTCGCATTTGATGTACGCGACCGGTTTCTGCGGGGTGGCGTTGGGTGTTGGGCGGCGGATGCTGGAAACCTACACGGCCTTGGCGCGCGGCAAGCAGGGCAGGGCGTCGGTTACTCCGATGGCACTCAATAGCGCGGTGCAGAAAGAGATCGGCCAGATGGAGGCCAAGCTTTCGTCCGCCCGAGCTTTCGTGCACGAGGCGGCGAGTCAAGCCTACGATGCCTCGGCCGCTGGCAATCTGACGCTGGACCATCGTATGCGCCTACGACTGGCCACGACCAACGCGATGAACGAGGCAACCGATGTGTCCGTGGCCTGCTATCGCGGCGCGGGAACGACGGCGATTCTGGAGTCCGCCCCGTTCGAACGGCGTCTGCGCGACGCGCTGAGTGTGAGTCAGCATTTGCAAGCGATGCCGGCGCATTACGAGATGGTCGGCCGGCATATTATCGGGACGGAGCAGACGCCTCAGTTTCTGTAATGCGGCTCGCGTTTAGCCCAGCGATGCAATCTGTCTTTTATTCATAAGGTGTTAGAGCTCGGCAGCATGCCAATATCGGCCTCGGTGGCTGGCAGGATATAGGAAGCCGCCGAGCGTGGGCGATTCCGGGGTATGCCAATCCGGTTTCGCGCATTTCGCGGTTTCGTTTTGCTTGGTGCAGTTCGTGCGAAACTCGACGTCTGCAAATCGAGCGGTCTTTCGAAATTTGCCGCCTCCCTCGACACCCGGCACAATGGCGTAAACGTTTATCGAGGAAGCCATGCCTGCCAACACGCTCGTGACTCAAGATTTGCTCGACCAGGACGGTCCCGAAACTATTCGCGTGACCGAGGCCGAGGCACGGGCGATTGGCGAAGGTGCGTTGAGGCGGATCGGTTACAACGCCGAGGACGCTGCGATCGTCGTCGACCAGTTGGTGGATAACGCGTTGTGCGGCTACCGCTTTGCCAGTCTACCGCGTATTCTAACCATTGCGGCTGACCAACGGACCTACAAAGATCGGGAGCCGGTTCGAATTGTGCGGGAAACCCCGAGTTCGGCGCTGGTCGATGGGGGCAATCAGGTCGGCTATATCGCGGCATTCCGGGGCGCCGAGATCGCGGCGGCGAAAGCCAAGGCGACTGGCATCGCGATGGTAGGTGTGTATAACAGTTTCTATAGCGGACGGAATGCGTTCTTCGTCGAGCATATCGTCAAGCAGGGACTGGTTGCGATCCATTCGTCCAGCGCTAAGCCGCATGTTTTGCCGCCGGGCGGTGCTGCGCCCGCGTTGGGAACCAATCCGTTCTGCGTCGGATTTCCGTCGGCCAAGGGACCTGTGATTTACGATATCGGCACGGCCTCGGTCATGTGGGGGGAGGTGTTGTTAATGGCGCGCCTCGGTCATCCGTTGCCCGATGGCACCGGTTTCGACAAAGACGGCAATCCCACGACCGACGCCGCGAAAGCGGCCGAGGGCGGTGTTTCGGCCTTTGGCGGGCACAAGGGCTTCGGCTTGTCCTTCGCTATCCAGGCGCTTGGATTGCTGGCGGGCGCGGCGCTGACGAGTGGCAACGTCGCCGATTACGGCTTTCTGTTCATCGCGATGGATCCGGCCGTCATGCTGGGACCGGACCAATTCGAACAACAGATGACGGAATTGGTGGAGCGCGTGAAGGCGACCCCCAAACAACCTGGGGTGGACGAAATCCGTATTCCCTCCGAACGTGCTTTCCGCGAACGGGAGCGTCGGCGGGTCGAAGGGATCGTGCTCGACCGAGCAGTGGTCGAGGCATTGAACGCCCTATAAGGGGCGGCGGGGGCCTTCCCTGTCCCCAGCGCAACCCAGCAATCCACCCGCAATTGGTCGTCGCCATTGCCAAGCACCCCCGTGTCATGCTTCTACGCGGCCCTCTCTGGAAAGCGAGCACCATGTCCGAGTACGTTTCTGGCCGCCATTTTTTGCAGACCCCTGGGCCGACTAATCTGCCCGAACGGGTACTGCGCGCCATGAATGGGAATGCCATCAATCATCGAGGTCCGGAGTTCGGCGCCCTCGGTCTGACGGTGATCGGTAAATTGCGGCAGGTATTCCAGACTTCGGGCATCGTCGGGGTCTTCCCGTCGTCCGGCACCGGGGCGTGGGAATCTTCGCTGGTGAATACTCTGACCCCCGGCGATCGGGTGCTGATCACCCGCACAGGCCAATTCGCGCATTTGTGGGAACAGATGGCGACGAAGATGGGCATGGATGTTGTGGCGCTGGACACCGATTGGCGTCGCGGCGCCGATCCCGCTGCCATCGGCGCCATTCTGGCGGAAGATCGGGAGCACCGGATCAAGGCCGTGTGCGTCGTTCACTCCGAAACCTCCACCAGCTGCATGACCAGCGTTCCGGCCGTTCGTGCGGCGATGGACAAGGCCGGGCATCCGGCGATGTTGATGGTCGATGCGATTTCGTCCCTCGCTTGCGCCGACTACCGCCACGATGAGTGGAAGGTCGATGTGACCATCGCTGGCTCGCAAAAGGGTCTGATGACCCCGCCGGGCCTGTCGTTCGTGGCAATTTCCGATAAGGCGCTGGCCAAAGCCGCGGCCGGGTCTAGCCGCAGCTACTGGGATTGGGCGCCGCTGGTGGCGTCGAACAAGACCGGTTTCTTCCCCTACACCCCCTCGGTCAACCTGCTCTATGGGTTGAACGCTGCGATGGACATGCTGCTCGAAGAAGGCCTGGCCAATGTCTTCGCGCGTCACGAACGCTATGCCGAGGCCACGCGTCGCACCGTGCGCGCCTGGGGCTTGGAACTGCAATGCGACGACGCCACCGCCTACAACCCCGGTGTGACGGCGATTCGCGTGCCGGACGGTCATAACGCCGACAATCTGCGCAACATCATCCTGGCCAAATACAACATGAGCCTGGGGAACGGCCTCGGCCCGGTCGAGGGCAAGGTCTTCCGCATCGGTCACATGGGCGATCTGTCCCCGTTGCAACTGATGGGCACGCTCAGCGGCGTCGAGATGGGGCTGCGCCTCGCCGGCATTCCGCACAAGTCGGGCGGCGTGCAGGCAGCGATCGAGTATCTGTCGGGTAACGCCGGCTAACGCTTTTCCCACAGCGTTTTCGCCTGGGTCAGGCAGGCAGCTGGGTCGTTTGCCCAGCCTGCCGCCCGAAGCGCGACGGCGGCGGTTGCGACGACCGTCGCCTCCCCGCCGGGATCGGCTTTGCGGCGGTCCCACACCGCTTTCAATTCCAGCGCTGTCGTGCTGTCCGGCTTTCCCGCCGTATCGAGCGCCGGCCACGTGTGCTCTCCCTTCGGGGCAGTCACGAGCAGCGGCTTAGCACCGCTCCATTCCGCTTCCCCGCCGCCGCCTTTCAGAACAGCGACGTCGCGCCCAAGCAAGGCGGCGGTGCCGACATGGACGGCAATGTAAGCGGGGTGAAAGACGCCATCGACGCCGCCGCGCGCATCGGCCGGGTTCAATAAGCGGCAGACGGTGTTCAGCGGCGAGCGCAAACCCAGCACGCCGCGCAAGGCCAGCAGATCGGCCAGAGCGGGGCAGATTGTCTCCAGCGGGACGAAGGCGAATCCCGTGGTTTCCAGCGATTGGGCGCCGATCAGGTTCAGCGTTTCGACCAAGGGCACGCGGCCGGGTCCGCCGAGCGGACCGTGCATTAGGACGCGGAGACCGGCGCGGGCGACGAGCAGCGCGGATAGCAGGTACCACGGCAACCCGCGCGTCCGCCCATCGGCATAGCTGGGCCAGTCCAAATCGACGGGATGACTGAAAGTTAGCGGCAGGCCGGCGTGTTCGCGAGCGGCTTCGACCAGCCCGGCCATTTCGTCGATGGCCTCGCCCCGGTAGCGCAGCAGCATCAGCATGGCGCCGACTTGCTCCCGTGTCGCCTCGTTGCGCAGCACCATGCCTAACGCGTGGCGGGCTTCGGCGCGGGTGAGCGAGCGGGATTTGCCCGGGCCTCGGCCGAGAATGCGGACATAGGGCGCGAAATCGTGGGTATCGGTGACGGCGCGCGGCGGGGTTATGTCGGTCATGGCGGCTCCGTAGGCGATCGCTACCGCGCGGGATAGAGTAACAGACCGAGGATAACACATGCCAAAATCGCGCATAGCGTCTGCCAAAACACGAGCGGATTGCGTTCGATCAGCGCTGGCGGTTCGGCGTTGAGGAAGGTCGGGTTGGGTTGCCGCAGATCGTGGACGAACTCGGACAATTCGCCGTAACGCTTCATGGGATCGGGATGCAGCGCCTTTCGCAGTGCCGCGTCCACCCAATCCGGCACGGCGCGCGCGATGCCGGTCGCCGGGGTATAGGCGATTTTCCGTTGTTGCCCTTTGGTGCGGGCTTGCGCCATCCGCGCCCCATAGGGCAGTTTGCCGGTCAGCATCCGGTAGGCGATGGCGCCGAGGGAAAAAATATCGGATCGGGGCGAGCTATCCTCGCCCAGGAGATATTCCGGGGCGGAATATTGTACGGTCCCAAGGACGCCGTCGTTGGCGGCGATGCCGGCGATTTTCGTGGCGCCAAAATCGATGATTTTCACCGTGCCGGCTTTATCGATCAGTACGTTTTCCGGCCGCAGATCGCGATGCACCATTTCCATTCGATGGAAAGCCCGCAGCCCCGCCGCGATTTGCTCGACAATGCCGCGCACCGTTTCCAGATCGGCGCCGGGATTGTCGGCCATCCACTGCGCTAAGGTCGTCCCTTCGACGAATTCGGTGACGGTGTATAGGAATTTCTTATCGCGCGGCGGCACTGCGGCCTTGAGCACATGGGCGCTGTTGAGCCGGCGGGCGACCCATTCTTCCAGCAAAAACCGGCGGAGGTAGTCGGCATCCTCGCGCAGGTCGATCGACGGAATCTTCAAGGCGACCATCGCCCCGGTATCGCGGTCCTTGGCCAGATAGACATGGCTGCGGCTGCTGGCATGGAGTTCTCGCAGGATGTCGTAGCCGTCGAACACCGAACGCGCTTCCAGAAGCGGGGGGAGTTGCAGTTCCGCAGCCTGACCGAGGATTTCTCCGATCTCGCCGTCGGGCAGGGAGTCGATCCGCACGATCTGCACCGTGAGATTGTCGGTGCTGCCGTTGCCGTAGGCCGCCTCGACGATGGTTTTTGCGGCCATGTCGAAATCGGCGGCAATGGTATCGGACACGAAGCGGGCGCCGACATGCTCGTAAACCCCATCGGTTGCCAGCACGAACACGTCGCCGGTTTCGAGCGGAACGATGCGGTAGTCGATCTCGACCTGCGCATTCACGCCCAAGGCGCGGCCGAGATAGGATTCTTCGGACGAAACGACGACACGATGATCGTCGGTCAGTTGTTCGAGCGATTGGCCCGATAGGCGATAAATCCGGGCATCGCCGATATGGAAAATATGGGCGGCACGCGATTTGAAGACCATCGCGTCGAAGGTGCAGACGTAGCCTTTGTCTTTGTCGTGTGCATAGGGGCCGCGCCGTCCCTGGGCGTGCAGCCAGGAATTGGTGGCGTCGATCACCCGCTGGGCGGCGGTCTTCGGCGACCACGAATCCGGGGTGCAATAATAATCCGACAGAAAGCCGGCGATGGCCGACTCGCTGGCGATGCGGCCGACGGCGCTGCTGCTGATGCCGTCGGCCAGAGCGACCGCGATTCCCTTCAAGCCCAGCGCGGGACCGTCGGGAATCATGGCGCCGTGAAAGTCCTGATTGACCGGTTTACGGCCTTGGTTGGAATACTGTCCGATCGAGACTGTCAGTTCGCGCGCCATGCGCCCTCCCACGCGCCCTTTGGCGTCGCGGCGGCTTTAGGCCCGTTTCGGGGCTGTCCGCACGTGTGTCGCATAGAGGGTCAGGCCGGTGAATGCCAATCCGCCAACGAGGTTGCCCAGCACGGTCGGGATTTCGTTCCAAACGAGGTAATCCATGATAGTGAACTTGCCGCCCAGCATCAGGCCGGCGGGGAATAGGAACATGTTCACGATGGAATGCTCGAAGGTCATGAAGAAGAACAGCATGATCGGCATCCACATGGCCAGGACCTTGCCGCTGACATGGGTGGATATCATGGCACCGACGACGCCGGTCGAAACCATCCAGTTGCAGAGCATGCCGCGAATGAACAAGGTCAGCATGCCGGCCGCGCCGTGCGATGCGTAGCCGACGGTGCGGCCGGCGCCGATATTGCCGATGATCTGGCCGACTTTATCCGGTTCGGTGGTGAAACCGAAGGTGAAGATGATCGACATCATCAACGCAACGGTAAAGGCGCCGGCGAAATTGCCGCAGAAGACCAGGCCCCAGTTCCGCAGTACGCCGTTCAGGGTGACACCGGGGCGCTTGTCGATCAACGCGAGCGGGCAGAGCACGAACACGCCGGTCAGCAGATCGAAGCCCAGCAGATACAGCATGCAAAAGCCGATCGGAAACAGCGCCGCGCCGACGATGTTGACCCCGGTTTGCACGTTGATGGTCACCGCGAACGCGGCGGCCAAGGCCAATATCGCGCCGGCCATATAGGCCCTGATAACCGTGTCCCGTGTGGACATGAAGATTTTTGCTTCTCCGGCATCGACCATTTTGGTCACGAATTCGGATGGTGCGAGATAAGACATAACAACTCCTGACTTAGTGGGATCGGCCTTCGGACACAGCCAGAAAGACCTCGCCGTTTTCGACCTTGGTGGGGATTTTCGGGGTGCAGCCGATATCCGGGGCGACCGCCTCGCCGCTTTCCAGATCGATGACCCAACTATGCAGCGGGCAGGCGACGCGATGGCCGTGGACGATGCCCTCTGATAACGGTCCCTGCTTGTGCGGGCAGCGATTCAAGACGGCGAAGACGCTGTCGTCGGCGCATCGGAACACCGCAATCTCGCCCTTCGGTGCCGGCAATGTCCGTGCGCCCAAGGGGAGAATATCGTCCAGACGGCAAATGCGGATCCAGGTCATCGTTGTCATCTCATACCAACGCCGTCAGGGGTTCGAATTCCGTCGCATCGACCTGCCCGGTGGCGCGCTCTGCCCAGGGATCGTCTTGCAAGAAACTTTGCGCATGGCGGAACTTCTCCGCCAATGCCTGCCGGCCCGCCCCATCGTCCACCACCCGCGCGCGGACATACGCGATGCCGACCCGCTCGATCCACGGGGCCGTGCGGTCGAGGTAGCGGGCTTCCTCCCGGTAAAGCTGCATGAAGGCGGCGCAGTATTCCAGGACTTCGGCTTCGGTTGCGACGTGGCAAAGCCTGTCGGTGCCGCGCAATTCGATGCCGCCGTTGCCGCCGACCAGCAGATCGAAACCGGATTCGACACAGACCACGCCGAAATCCTTGATCGATGCCTCGGCGCAATTGCGCGGGCAGCCGGACACACCCATTTTGAATTTATGCGGCGTCCAATTGCCCCAGGTCAGGCGTTCGAGTTGCTTGCCCAACGCGGTCGAGTCCTGCGTTCCGAAACGGCACCATTCCAGGCCGACACAGGTTTTGACCGTACGCAGGCCCTTGGCATAGGCGTGACCGGACACCAATCCGGCCTCGGTCAATTCGCCCCAGACGGCGGGAAGATCGGGCTTCTTGACACCGTAAATGCCCAGCCGCTGGCCGCCGGTGATCTTGATCTCCTTGATGTCGTATTTCTGCGCGACCTTGGCGATGGCGGCGATTTCGCCGGGCGTCGCGGTGCCGCCCCACATGCGGGGAATGACCGAATAAGTCCCGTCTTTCTGGATATTGGCGTGCGCGCGTTCGTTGATGAAGCGGGACCGGCTGTCGTCCGCGTATTCGCCCGGCCAGGCACAGAGCAAATAATAGTTCAGCGCCGGTCGGCAGGATGCGCAACCGTCGGCGGTTTTCCACGCCATGGCCTTGCGCACGGCATCCTGCGTTTTCAGTTTCTGCTTCAGGATTTGCGCCCGCACATCTTCATGCGAATGGTCGGTACACTTGCAAACCGTTGGGATTGTGGGACCGCTGACCTCGATGCCCAGCGTCGCGGCAAGCAATTGCCGCACCAGCGGCGCGCAGGACCCGCAGGACGCCGATGCCTTGGTGTGCGCCTTCACCGCCTCGTAATTATCCAGTCCCTTCGCTTGGATCGTATCGACGATGGTGCCTTTGCAGACGCCGTTGCAGCCGCAGATCTGCATGTCGTCGGGCATCGAGGCGACGTCGGGACCGGCCGCGATGCCGCCGGCAACCGTCGCCGATTGGCCCAGGATCATCCGATCGGCGATGTCGGATACATCGGTCTTGCGGCGGATCAGGTCGAAATACCATGCCCCGTCGGTCACATCGCCATACAGCACGGTGCCCACCACCTTGCCGTCGCGCATCACCAGCTTGCGATAGGCGCTGCGGCGGGCGTCGCGCAGAATAACCTCGTCTTCGTCCTCGCCCGCGACCAATTGCCCGGCGGAGTAGACGTCGATCCCGGTGATCTTCAGCCGCGTGGCGGTGGCTTGGGCGGCATAGATCAGTTCGTCGCCGCCCGCGAGGTGATGGGCGCAAACCCGCGCCATGTCCCAGATCGGGGCGACAAGACCGACAACCGCGCCGCGGTGTTCGGCGCACTCGCCGACCGCGAAAATATCGGGATCGGAGGTCGCCATGTTATCGCCGACGACGATACCGCGATTGACCTCCAGCCCCGCCGTCTTGGCCAGCGCGATGTCCGGTCGGATGCCGATCGCGACCACCACCAGATCGGCCGGGGCACCGCGCCCGTCGGCCAGCTTGATGCCGGTGACGCGCTCACGGCCGGTCACTTCCTCGGTCTGTCCATCGGTGAAGAAATTGATCCCGCGTTCGGTCAAGTCGCGTTGCAGCAGCTTGCCGGCGGTCTCGTCGAGTTGGCGTTCCATCAACGTGGGCATCAGATGGACAACCGCGACGTCCATACCCCGGCGCTTCAGGCCCCAGGCGGCTTCCAGGCCCAGCAGCCCGCCGCCGATCACGACGGCTTTGCGATAGGTGCCGGCGGCGGCGATCATGGTGTCTACATCGGCGATGTCGCGGAACGCGCACACGCCGGGTAAATTGAGGCCGGGGATCGGCGGCACGATCGGGCGCGATCCCGTGGCCAACAGCAACCGGTCGTACGGCACCGTCAGGCCGGATTGCGCGGTGACCGTGCGAGCCTTGGGATCGATCGCGATCGCCGGATCGCCCGCATACAGCGCGATGTCGTTGTCGTCGTACCAAGCGCGGGGGTTGATGACGATATCGTCGACCTGCTTTTCCCCCGCCAGGACCGACGACAACATGATGCGATCGTAGTTGGGGTGCGGTTCGGCGCCGAAGACGGTAATGTCGTAGCGGGCGGGATCGAGTTTCAGCAGTTCCTCGACCGTCCGCATTCCGGCCATACCGTTGCCGATCACGACGAGGCGTTCACGCGTAGCTGGTAGCATCACGGCACCATGATCCGGTCGGCGTACCGTCCTTGGCACGCAAGATTGATCCACTGCTCGGCATCGCCCCGCCGCCGTTGCCGGGGGTGCAGGAGCATCTACGCAAACAACGTGCCAATTAAAAAGGCATGGGTGCGCACCAATGGTGAGATTTTTCCGATTAAAATATAGGCTTTTAGCCTATCCAGTACGCCGAACTCGGTTCTCGCGATAGGCGATGTAAAGCCCCGCCACCACGATTACCCCCGCGCCCAACCAGGTTATGCCGTCCGGCAGTGCCCCATACAGCGTGTATCCGGTGACCGCGGCGCCCAGGAGTTGCAGGTAGTTGAATGGTGACAGTAAGGAGGCCGGCCCACGCTCGAAGGCCATGGCCAGGAGGAAATGACCGGTGCCGCCGACGATGCCGATGGCGATCGACACCGCCCACAC
>JBAXFK010000159.1:0-11033 GCA_037139955.1 Rhodospirillales bacterium | reverse complement strand
GTGGAACTCGTATCGGGTGTCACGGCGGGTGCTCTGTCCGATGGCGTGTTGCCGTTATCGGACGGCACGGCGCTGGATGCGGCGGCAGCGCTGTGGGCGACAGGCGTCGTGGCGCAGCGGTTCTTGTTGCAATCCGGCCTCACCTGCGACCCGGCAGGCTGCGTCGTTGTCGATGCGACATTGCGTAGCATAAGCCACGATTTCGTCTTTGCGGCCGGCGATTGCGCCGCGCTCGGGCGTCCGAAATCGGGGGTTTGGGCGGTGCGAGCGGGCGCTCCGCTGGCCGAGAATCTGCGTTTGGCCGCGCGACGTAAGCCGTTGAAACCTTGGAAACCGCAGCGGGATGCGTTGGTCATACTGGGCCTAGGCGCCGGCAAGGCCGTGGCTTGGCGCAACGGAATCGCGGTGGCGGGCCGGTCAGCATGGCGGCTGAAGGACAGGATCGATCGGCGTTGGATGCGCATGTACAAAAATATGCGCATGCCGGCCGACCCCACAGATCCCATGCGCTGCGGCGGCTGCGGCGCTAAAGTCGGGGCCGAGGTGCTGGCCGGTGCTTTGGCGGCCCTGCCCGGCGCGCCGGAGGATCGCGACGACGCCGCAGTGCTGCGCCCGCCGCCCGGACAATTATTGGTCCAATCGGTCGATCATTTCCGGGCGTTCCTTGACGATCCATTCGTGTTCGGTCAGGTCGCGGCAGCGCATGCCTTGTCGGACATCCACGCCATGGGCGCCCGCCCCTGGACCGCGCTGGCGATCGCGTCTGTGCCTTATGCTTCGGGTGCGAAGATGCGGGCCGAGCTGACAGCGATGCTGCAAGGTGCGACACAGGTGCTGAACGCGGACGGGTGTGCCCTGGTTGGCGGCCATAGTGCGGAGGCTGCCGAGCCTGCCTTGGGATTTGCGGTGACGGGGCTTGCCGAGCCTGGGCGGGTGCTGCGGAAATCCGGCCTGCGGAAGGGCGATTATTTGATCCTGACCAAGCCGCTGGGCACCGGGGTCGTATTGGCCGGACATATGCGCGGCTTGGCCCGCGCATCTTGGCTGCAAGCCGTAATCGCGTCGATGTGTCGGACCAATGCCGAAGCTGCCCGCCTGTTCATGGCGCATCGGGCGAGTGCCTGTACCGATGTGACCGGTTTCGGCCTCGCCGGGCATTTGACAGAGATGCTGACCGCCTCCCGCCTGTCCGCCGTGCTTTGGCCCAACGCGATCCCGGTCTTTCCCGGCGTGCTGGAACTTGCGGGGCATGGGATCGAGAGCACATTGGCCTCGGACAATCGACGAGCGCTGTCCGGCATGGATGACGAGCCGCGCACCGCTTTATTGATCGATCCGCAAACATCCGGCGGTCTCCTCGCCGGTATAGCGCCATCGCGCGCCGAGGCGTGCTTGGCGGCACTGCAAGCCGCCGGTCTGCAAGCGGCTGTTGTCGGTGCGGTGGAGCCGATCGCCGAACCGCTTATTCGTCTGGAACGAGGCTGATACCGCAATGACCGACCCCATCGTCCGCGATGCCACCGAAGCCGATATGGAATCGGTGCGGCAGATTTACGCGCATCATGTCCTGCACGGACAGGCATCGTTCGAAACCGAGCCGCCGTTGTTGGACGAATTGTTGCGCCGCCGGGCCGCAGTGTTAGCGGCAGGGTTGCCGTATTTGGTGGCGGAGATCGCTGGGGAGCAGGTCGGTTATTGCTATGCGACGACCTATCGGCCTCGACCGGCTTATCGGCATACGGTGGAGAACTCGGTCTATGTACGGCACGGTCTGAACGGTCGCGGGATCGGTGTGGCGCTGATGACGGTATTGCTGGCGCGCTGCGAAGCCGGACCATGGCGGCAGATGCTCGCGGTGATCGGCGATAGCCAGAATCTGGGATCGATCGCGTTGCATCGGCGCATGGGTTTCGAACCGGCCGGTTTGTTGCGCGATGTCGGCTTCAAGCATGGCCGCTGGGTGGATTCGGTTTTCATGCAACGGGCCCTGGGGGATGGCAGCCGCACCAAACCTTGGTAAAGCCGGCGTCCGACCGCACCGACCGAGGATCCCGACCATGACCCGCCAGTATCGCATCGCTTCTATTCCCGCCGATGGCATCGGCCCGGAAGTTATCTCGGCCGGGTTGGAGGTGCTGGAAGCCGTTGTTGCCAAAGTCGGCGATATCGAGCTGAATGTAGATCATTACGACTGGGGTTCGGATTGGTACCGCAAGCACGGCGAATTCATGCCGGCCGACGGGATGGCTTGGCTGCGCACAGCCGATGCGATTTACTTCGGTGCCGTGGGCGACCCGAACATTCCCGATCATGTTTCGTTGTGGGGATTGCGTCTGCAAATCTGCCAAGGGCTGGATCAATACGCCAACGTGCGGCCTACGCGGATTCTGCCGGGTGTGACATCGCCGTTGCATAATGTGAACGAAGGCGACCTGGATTGGGTGATCGTGCGCGAGAATTCGGAAGGCGAATATGCCGGCCAGGGCGGGCGCACCCATCGCGGTTTGCCCGAAGAAGTCGCCACCGAAGTCGCGATCTTCACCCGTCGTGGCGTCGAGCGGATCATGCGCGCTGCGTTCGATATCGCGCGTTCCCGCCCACGCAAGCATTTGACCGTGGTGACCAAGTCGAATGCGCAACGCCATGGCATGGTGTTCTGGGACGAAATCGCCGCGCTGGTCAGCCACGACTACAAGGACGTGACCTGGGACAAGGAACTGGTCGATGCCATGACGATGCGCATGGTGCTGAAACCGCGTTCGATCGATACGGTGGTGGCGACCAATCTGCACGCCGATATCCTGTCCGATCTGGCCGCCGCCTTAGCCGGCTCGCTCGGCATCGCCCCCACCGGAAATATCGATCCCGAACGGCGCGGCCCGTCGATGTTCGAGCCGATCCACGGTTCCGCTTTCGATATTACCGGCAAGGGTATCGCCAATCCCGTCGCCAGTTTCTGGACGGCGGCAATGATGCTGGAACATCTGGGCGAGAAACCGGCCGCCGATCTGCTGATGAAGGCGGTGGAACAGGTGTGCAAAGCGGGCATTCTGTCGCCCGATCTCGGCGGTAAGGCAACCACCGAAGAGGTGACGGCCGCTGTGGTGGAAGCGGTCAGGGGGATGAACTAACCCCTCGGCAACCTGTCGGAATTCTTTACACATTTGACGCTGGGCCGGAGGGGCATGTCGATAACTGTATGATATAAAAAACTTTGCCTAATGGCATATATGTTGCTTTAAGCGAGGGCAGATAGTTTTTTCCGGAGTTGCAGTCTCATGTCCCTGATACAGCATCGTCATTGGCAACGTTTGGCGTTGGCTGGCCTCGCCGCTATGGCAGCCGTATCGGCGGCAACAATTCGTCCGGCGCAGGCGGCGGCCGTGCTCAACTCCATCACCGCACATGCCGGCGACGGTGGGGTTGGATCGACGAATAACGGCGCGTTCTATACCCTGGATATTGTCCAAGCGCCCGCGTCCAGCAGCATCTCGTCGTATTTGAACAATGCGCATGTCAGCAATTTGAACATATCTATGACGCCCGGTTCTTACACCTTCAGCGGCTTCTGGGCCGATGGCAGCACGCCGGGGTCGTCTACGGTCAATTTCTGGTTCGACGGTTCGGTTTCCTCGAACTTGCAAGCCACAGCAGCCTATACGAACAGCTTGGCCAGTATCCCGTCCTTTTCCGGCACGCTCAGTCACGACAATGGCACCCAGACCGTTACTATCAGCAGCTTCATTGCCCTCTCCGGTAGTTTGATTGCTTCGCTCGGCATCCCCTCGGTACATCCCAGTGGCTCGTATGGCAGCTTCGTCGAGAATCAGAGCGGATTTCAGGTCACCTTTACCGTAACGTCCGACACCCCCGTCCCGGAGCCTTCGTCGATGGCGCTGCTCGCCGGTGTTGCCGGTCTGGCGCTGATCCGCAAACGCAAGGCTCCGTCTACCAACTGGTCAGAACCAGCGAAACACCCGAAATTGTCAGCAAAATCATAACGATCCGCTGATAGTTGCGGTCTGCCAAGCGTGTGTAGAGCCGCGAGCCGACCCAAGCCCCGGCGGTCGTACCGGGGAGCGCGGCGAGCGTCGCCAGCCCAACCTGTTGTGTCAGCAGGCCGGACACTGCGTGCGTGCCCAGTGCGACGGTCAGAATCATAAGGTTGAAGCATTGCAGCACGCTGCGGCGATGGTGCTTGGTATAGCCGCGAAAGTCGGTCCAGACGATCGGCGCCGGGCCGGACAGGCCGGATAAGCCGCCTAGGATACCGCCGAGAAAACCGACCGCGCCATCGGCGCCTCGACCGCCCCAGCTGCGCACGACCGAGGCATTCTTCATTAACACGTAGATCGAATAGATCGCCAGAAACAGGCCAACGCCAATCTTGAACAGGCGCGGATCGGTATGCGGCAGTAACCAAGTGCCGATCGGCACGCCGAGAACGCCGGGAACGACGAAGGGCAGTACAAGCGACCACTCGATCCGCCGCCAAATCAGCGGCAGGTTCTGTGTCTGCGACACAACCGAGCAGACGATGGCGAGGGAGGCGGCAACGGGTGGGGGAATGGCGTAGAGCCAAAAGGCCATCGCGGTTATCCCGGTGCCGAATCCCGTCAGCCCGCTGACGAAACCGCCCGCAAATGCACCGACGACGACAAGGCCGATTTCGCCCAGCCCCATCTTGTCTTCCCCCGAAAAGAACGTGTCGGCGGTTGGCCTAAGGGCCTATTTGCAAGGGAAGCGTTCGCCGAGGAACTGGAACAGCCCGTCGAGAGGGCCAAGCGTTTTGTGGGCCGGAAGGGCGCGGACCCAGTTGGTAAATTCGCCCATAGTTTCGGTGCGGGTCGGGGCCTTCGACGGCATGCAGAACCGCTTTTTGTCGCCAGCGTATTTGCGTTCCATATCGAGCGCACCTTGCGCGAACCCATGGCAGAAGTTGATTTTTGCATCCGCCGCCGCTTCTTTCGGGTTCGCCCCACACAGCTCGGCTAAATCGCCGGATGTCTCCACACGCAAGTTGATCGTGCCCGCAGCCCAGGCTCCCATGGGTGCCGCCACCAGCAGCATGGCCGCGATCGTTGCAAGCTTCTTCATGCACTCTCTCCATTCTGTTCGCGCCACCGATGCCACCCGTTGGACCGTAACTCGCAAGCCGGGCAGGTGCCGCAGCCGTAGCCCCAGTCGTGCCGGTGCGTTCGATCGCCAAGGTAGCAGCTATGGGTCAGGGTGCGAACCGTATCCACCAATGCGTCCCCGCCCAACGACGCCGCCAGTTCCCAGGTGGCGGCCTTGTCGCGCCACATCAAGGGGGTTTCCAGCACGAAGCGACGTTGCATGCCCAAATTCAGCGCCAACTGCATCGCTTTGACGGTGTCGTCGCGGCAGTCGGGATAGCCGGAGTAATCTGTCTCGCACACACCCAGGACGATCCGCCGCAGGCCGCGCCGCCATGCCAAGGCCGCCGCGCAGGTCAAGAACAGCAGGTTACGGCCGGGCACGAAGGTGTTGGGCAATCCTTCTTCGGTCATGGCGATGGCGATGTCGGAGGTCATCGCTGTCTGCCCCAGCCCGCCGAGCGTGGCGGTGAGGTCCACCATGTGGTCATCGCCCAATGCGTCGCAGGCCAAAGCTTGGCGGATGGGTTCGCGGCAGGCCAGTTCGATGGCGTGCCGCTGGCCGTATGCGAAGCCGATCGTTTCGACATGCTGGTAGCGGGATAGCGCCCATGCCAAGCAAACTGTGGAATCCTGGCCACCGGAAAACAGGACCAGCGCGCGATCCGTTTGCAGGGGAGCCGTCAAGCTGCCGCCAGGAATCGGCGATACGACAAATTGGCGGTTGCGTCATCGCTTTCGGCGAGGGTGGTCAAGCGGTGGTATCCTTCGTTGCCAGCGTTGGCGGAAGAATAGCTGTTACACCCGAATGCACCAGTCCGCGCAGCAAAAACATGCGGTATTCCGTCGCGAACGGACCTAGCCCGGTCACGACGGAACGACAAAGTCGGACTAGCTGTCAGGCACCGGTGTTGCCGGTCCGCTTGCGGGCACGTTTGAAGGCGAGACCGGCCAGTCCGACCCCGAACAGCACGATCGATGCTGGTTCGGGTACGGTATCGAGTGTCAGGTTGACACTGCCCTGGCTGCCCGACGACTGGAAGATGCTGTTGTTGGTACCGGACAGACCAAGCGTGTAACCGCCGATGACGAAGGTGCCGCTACCCTCCGCGCTTTGCAGGGCCGCCAGGGCAGCACCGTTCAGGGTGATATTCACAAACGTGCCATTATTCGCTGCGACATCCGTCGCGGAAGCGAACAGCGTGCCACTGGCGAGCGCTGCGAAGGCCGTCAGCGCGTCCGTCCCGTTGCCGGAGGTCAAGTACGAGATGTTGGAACCGTAGCTGCCAAGGTTAAAGCTGACGCTGCTTGTGCCACTGGCATAGGCCGGCTCTTTAATCGACAGAACGGCACTATAGATCGTTGTGCCGGGTGCGATCGAACTGAGGTTGAATTTGAAGTAGTCCCGCGATTCCCGTGTTCCTCCCTGGTCGAAACCCATGTTGTAGCAGCAGGTTGCGTTGGAGCCGGTGGAAAACACATTGCCCCAGCCGGAAGCTTGTAGGACGGTGGCTTGTGCGGGCGCGGCGGTTATCAGGAGCCCTATACCTATCGATAGAACCGCAATCGCGCGGCTAAGACCCATCAATCGGTTGAAACGATATTCGATCATCGCGGTTATGCCTTACAGCCAGTTGCAATTTAACAATAAGCAAAATTCGTGCCAAATAAAAAATCATTTTATATCAATGTTTTATATCGCACCGTATAAAAAGTGTAAAATATGTCGACAAAATCGTGCATTCTCCGACGCCAGCAAAGCGAGGCCATCACGACGTGGGCACACGTCGCCGCCGGGAGATGGGTAAAGTCTGCCCAAAACGATTGTTCGATCCGCCCATCGATCGGCTAACGCGCATGCTGCGCGCTGGCCTTATTAGGCTGCCGCTTGCGCCAGCGTCCCATCGGCGATCGTCCGCCAGTTGGCAGCATCGGCGAACAGCGCCCGCAGCAGCTTGTTGTTCAGCGCATGGCCGGTGCGGTGGGCGACGAAGCGGCCGTGCAGGGCGGTGCCGGCCAAGGCCAGATCGCCGACGGCATCCAGCATTTTGTGGCGGGCAAATTCGCGCGGCATGCGCAGGCCATTCGGGTTCAACACTTTGTCGCCATCGACCACGACGGCGTTGTCCAGGCTGCCACCCAGTGCCAACCCGGCTTTTTGCAGCTGTTCCACTTCCGCCGCCATGGCGAAGGTGCGGGCGCCGGAGAGTTCCTCTCGGAAACTATTCGGCGTCAACCGCAGCGAGCAGCCTTGCTTGCCGATTGCGGCGGCGGCGAAATCGATGGTCAGTTCCATTTCCAGCACCGGCGGCGCGATGCGCGATGAGCGAGGATAAGGGCGCAACTCGGCAAAGGCCTCCCCATCGGACACGCGGATGGGGCGCAGGATTTCGATCGTGGCGCGCAGTTCGTATTGCTCGACGATTCCGGCGCAGTCCAGCAGGAACAGGAACGGAGAGGCGGAGCCATCTAGGATCGGCACTTCCGGCCCGTCGATTTCGATCAACGCGTTGTCGACGCCAGTCCCGGCCAGCGCGGCCATCAGATGCTCGACCGTGCCAACACGCGCCTCACCGGAGCCGATGACGGTGCACAAGCGCGTGTCGCACACGTTGTCGAAGCGCGCCGCAATATCGACGCCCCGGTGGGCACCGATCTGGGCGCCCAGATCGGTGCGACGGAACACGATGCCGTGGTTAGCGGCGGCGGGATGAAGGGTCAGGTTGGTCTTACGGCCCGAATGGACACCGACGCCAACGCAGCCGATGGACGTCTTGAGCGTCCGCTGGCTCCAGGTATTTGCCTGAGACATGGCGGTGTCGTCGAACAGGATCGTGGGCAACCCGTCCATCGATGCGCTTTCCAAACCGGCACGGGACAGGATTGTCCCACTTGCCGATCCCTACTTACGACCGCGCCGGTCGCATCGCGAGTCAATGATTATTGCCGAGTGTTTCGGTTCAAAGCATTGTTTTGTCACGATTTGACGCAACGCGGTAACGCATTCACGAGGTGGATTGTTGACGCCGCAGGAAGGTCGGAACGTCCAGCGGATCTTGCCCTTCGCCGTCGTGTCCTTGCGCCTCGGCCGTTGTAACCGGGGTGGTGCGGGACTCGGTGTGTTGCATCGCGGGGCGATGCATCGGCGCATCCTGTGTGCCCGCCGACCGCCGTCGGAATGCTCCAGTCACCCGGCTGAAGATGCTTGGTCCCGCCGCCGGCGGCGCGTATTGCGCTACCGGATGGGCCATGTTGGGCACCGCGACCGGTGCCGCAGGCTGCGGCCGGCCAGGGGCAGCGAACAGGCTCGGGCGTTGATCCTGACGCGCGGGTGCTTCGTATTGCACCTGGGGCTGGACCGCCGGTTGCACCGGCTGGCGCAGCGGCGGCGCAACCGGCGCCCGCATCGCAGGGGCAGCGGCGGGGTTGGCCTCGGCGCGCGCGAAAGCAGGCTGCGGAGCGTCCATCGGCGGCACTTCGCGCAATCCGGATGTCTGGCGCAACTGCGGCACGGGACTTTGTGCCGCCACCGCCTGCGCGGCGGCCGCCGTAGCCACTGGCATCGGGATCGGCTGCGGTTCGGGTGTCGCCCCGGCCACCGACACCAACCGCAGATTTTTCGCCGAAAGACTGTGCGGCGAATCGATACCCGTCGCGACGACGGACACCCGGATTCGACCGTTCAGCGATTCGTCGATGGCGGACCCGAAGATCACATTTGCTTCTTCGTCCACCTCCTCGCGGATGCGGCTCACGGCTTGATCGACTTCGAACAACGTCAAGTCTTCGCCGCCGGTGATGTTGATCAGCAGGCCCTTGGCACCGCTCATGTTGGTGTCTTCCAGCAGCGGATTGTTGATCGCTGCTTCGGCGGCACGGATAGCGCGGTTGTCGCCGTCGGCCTCCCCGGTGCCCATCATCGCTTTGCCCATTTCGAGCATCACGGCTTTGACGTCGGCGAAATCGAGGTTGATCAGCCCGTGCACCATCATCAGATCGGTGACGCCGCGCACGCCCATATACAGGACCTGATCGGCCATTTTGAACGCTTCCTTCCAGGTGGTGCGTTCGTTGGCCATTGCGAACAGATTTTGGTTCGGTATGACGATCAGGGTGTCGACATGTTGTTGCAGTTCGTCGATGCCTTCGTCGGCCGAGGCAGCGCGGCGCTTGCCTTCGAAGCCGAACGGTTTGGTCACGACGCCGACCGTCAGGATGCCGCGTTCTTTGGCCATCCGCGCGATCACCGGGGCGGCGCCGGTGCCGGTGCCGCCACCCATGCCGGCGGTGATGAACACCATGTGCGCGCCATCCAGATGGCGGAACAATTCGTCGCTGGCTTCTTCCGCCGCAGCCTTGCCCACTTCGGGCTTGGCGCCGGCGCCCAGACCCTGTGTCAAATGCGGCCCGAGCTGGATGCGTCGATCCGCACGGCTATGCATCAATTGCTGCGCGTCGGTATTCGCCACGACGAATTCCACGCCCTGCAAATTGGCCGCGATCATGTTGTCGACCGCATTGGTGCCGCCGCCGCCAACGCCGATCACCGTGATCCGCGGCGTGAAATCGGTGTGCGCTTGCGGCGGGATGATGAGGTTCAGGGTCATGGATTCGCTCCCCCCGTAATGACGGGATGACTGTTAGGTTGACTTGTTACGACACGCCGCCCGATTCGCCAGAGTGCCCAAAGGGCCGCGACTCGGCTTTTCATATGCGTTCCCTCAAAAAATCGACGATGCGACGGAGCAAGCCGGATTGCCGCTCTTCCCCCATATCGAGATCTTGGAAACCGCGACCGGCGCCGGCCGCCCAGGAGAGCAGACCGCCCGCCGTGGCGAAGGCCGGACCGGTGGCCATTTCCGGTAGGCCGCGCAGTTGCATCGGGCGCCCCAACCGCACCTGCCGTCCCAACATGCGGGCCGCGAGATCGCGGACCCCCGCGAGTTGGCAGGCGCCGCCGGTCAGTACCACGCGATTGCCGGCGGCGCGCGTCAGGCCGGCGCTATCCAGCCGGTCTTTGACGTATTCGAAGGTTTCTTCGATGCGCGGGCGAATGATGTTGACCACTTGGCTGCGGGGAATGCGGGCGAGTTGGTGGTCTTCCTCGCCGACAATCGGCACCATCAGCATTTCCCGTTCGTCGTCGGGGCTGGTTTGGACATTGCCATAAAGCGTCTTCAACCGTTCGGCATGCACCAAGGTCGTAGATATGCCGGTGGCGATGTCTTTGGTCACATGCGCGCCGCCGATCGGCAGTTGCGAAGTGTGCAGTAATTGGCCGTCGGCGAACACTGCCATGCCCGTCGTGCCGCCGCCCATGTCGATGACGGTGGTGCCCAGCTTGCGCTCGTCGTCGACCAGCGTCGCCAGGCCGGCAGCCATCGGGGCCGAGACCAACTCGTCGATGTCGAGGTCGCACTGGGCGATGCAGTTCCGCAGCGTGAGTATGGCCATGGCATCGGCATCGATGACGTGCAAGCTGGCGTTGAGGGTGGTGCAGAACAGCCCGCGCGGGTCTTCCACCTGATCGGTGGCATCGACGGTAAAATGTTGCGGGATGGTGTGGATCGCGTCCCGCCCGACGGCGGCGGTGCGGATGCGGCACTCGTTCACGACGTCGCGGATGTCGCGGTCCTGAATCTGACGCCCGCCGATCGGCCACTGCACGTTGAAAGGGCGAGATCCCGGCTGTCCGCAGCTTAGATTGACCGTCACCGAACGCAGCCGGATGTCCGCCATATCCTCGGCCTGACCGACGCAGGTGCGGATGGCGCTCACGGTATCGGTCAGTTTGGCGATGTTGCCGCCGCGCACGCCTTTGGCCCTTTGCCAACCGAAACCGAGCACGCGGAGGGTGCCGTCGCTCTCGGTGCGGCCGATGAGGCAGGCGATTTTCGAGCTGCCGATGTCCAGCAC
>JBAXFK010000158.1:0-11080 GCA_037139955.1 Rhodospirillales bacterium | reverse complement strand
AGCGTAGACGGCGTTATGACCGCGACCGAGGTGGCGCAGATCGTTGTCGATGCGATCGCCGCCGAACGGTTCCTGATCTTATCGCATGAAACCGTTTACGACTACGAACAGCGCAAGACATCCAACCGGGATCGGTGGTTGACCGGCATGCGCCGCCTTCGTAACAAGATTTACGGCACGGCCAGCTAGGCGACTCGCACCGCTTTCGCATCGACCAGGGCCGCGACTTCCGCCTCGGAGTATCCGGCTTCGCCCAGAACCGCAGCCGTGTGTTCGCCCAACAGCGGCACCGGCAGGCGGATTTCGGCGGGGGTCGAGGCGAAGCGGGTCGGCGGGCGTGCCACGCGGACCTGCCCCTGGGTGGGGTGATCAAGCACCGGAAACATCTCCACCGCCTTCAAATGCGGCTGCTCCGTCACTTCGGCCATGCGGGTGAACGACGTGTGCGGGACGTCGATGCTCAGCAACAATGCTTCCCATTCCGCACTGGTGCGGGTCTGAGAAATTTCCCGCATTTTTTCGTAGATCGCGCCGACATTTCGGTTGCGCAGTACGGGGTCGTTGACGCCGAATTCCTCGATCAGTTCGGGATGGCCCACAGCTTCGAAGAATGCGCACCAATTGGCAGCGGAATAGGGCAGCATGGTCAACCAGCCGTCCTTGGTCTTGGCCGGCTTGCGTTCGCGCATCCGTTTATAGACGGGTGGTCCGACCGGCGGTTCGTAGCTCAGCCCGCCCATCATTTCGACGGTATTGAAAGCGGCGAGGGTTTCCAACATCGGAACTTCGACCAACTGCCCCTCCCCGCTTTGGGTGCGCTGGAACAACGCAGCGCACACAGCCGAGACCATTGCCATACCGGTCAGTTTATCCGCCACCAAACTGGGCACGAACATCGGTTCGTCGTCAGACCCCATGGCCGAAGCAAAGCCGCTAGCAGCTTGGATGATCTCGTCGAAGGCCGGTCGAGCGCGCCAGGGGCCGTCCTGACCGAAACCGGTGGCGACGGCATAGACCAAACGAGGGTTCAGTGCTTTGCACGCCTCATAACCGAATCCAAGGCGATTCATTCCGGCCGGGCGGATGTTGGTAACGATCGCATCCGCCGTAGGTATCAGGCGACGTAACGCTTCCTTCCCGCCTGCCGTTTTCAGATCGAGCGCAACCGACCGCTTATTTCGGTTCAGTTGCATGAAATTGGCCGCCATCCCGCGATTGCGAAACAGACCGGAATTGCGGGCGGTGTCGCCGTTCAATCCCTCGATCTTAATCACGTCCGCCCCCCAGTCGCCCAGAGTCTGTGTCGCGAAGGGACCTAGCACCACCGTGGTGAGGTCCAGGATTCTGATGCCCTTGAGGGGGCCGGTCGCTTCGGTCATGCTTTCGTCCACGGTTTCCGGTTAACGCGCCCCAGAATAGGCGCACCGGGCCGCGGGGGGAACAGCATGGCCGAGGCAGAATTCGATTACATCGTGACCGGGGCCGGATCGGCGGGTTGTTGCGTCGCCGCACGACTCAGCGAATCCGGCAAGTACCGGGTGCTGCTGCTAGAAGCCGGACCGCCCGACCGAAACCGCTGGATCCATGTCCCTATGGGCTTTGGAAAGCTGTATTCGGACCCCAAAGTCAATTGGATGTACGATTCAGAACCGGAAGAGCAACTGAATGGGCGGACAATGTATTCGCCCAGGGGAAAAACTCTGGGCGGAACGAGTTCGATCAACGGTATGGTCTATATGCGCGGCAACGCAGGAGATTACGACGAATGGCGGCAGCGCGGCTGCACCGGATGGGATTATGACTCAATATTACCTTTCTTCAAAAAAGCCGAGAACCGGCTGAAAGGCCCCGACGCCTTTCACGGCGTAGGAGGGCCCTTGACCGTGACCGATCGCGCGCCGGGCCACGAGCTGACCGACGCCGTGATCGCGGCGATGATAGAGGCCGGACTGCCGCGCAATGCAGACGTCAATGGCGCCACGCAAGAAGGCGCCGGCTATTTTCAAGCCACCACTGGCAACAGCAGACGCTGGAGTACCGCAACTGCCTATCTCGCCCCGGCGCGCGATCGCGCCAATCTAACGGTGCGGACCAATTCGCTTGCGACGCGAGTCATTATCGAAAGCGGTAAGGCCGTCGGTGTGGAATATCGCGAAAACGGCGTATCCCAGGTGTCGCGCACAAGGGGCGAGGTCGTGGTCTGCGGCGGGGTCTTCAATTCCCCGCAATTATTGCAATTATCGGGCATTGGGCCGGGCGCCCTGTTGCGGCAATACGGTATCGAAGTTCTGCGCGATATCCCGTCTGTCGGTGCCCACATGCAAGATCACTTTTACGTCCGTCATGCCTACCGAGCGAGCCGGGAGGTGACGATGAACACCTTAGCCGGGTCGTTGCCACGCAGTGCGTTGGCTTATGCGCAATATGCACTGCTCAAATCTGGCCCGCTCGCATCGAACGGCGTGCCGGCCGGCGGCTTCGCCCGAAGCGATGCTCGGTTGGAACGGCCGGATTTGCAATTCAATTTTTCACCGTTTTCCTATGCCACGCGAGGTCCGAAAGGCGCGATCCCGCACCCATTTCCGGGCTTCAGCCTGAGCGCGATCCATTTGAAACCGGATGCAAGGGGTTCGGTAAAGCTGAAAAGTGCCGATCCCCTGGCCCCACCGGCAATTGCGTTCAACTTCTTGCAGACACAATACGATTTGCAAGCACTGACGACGGCGATGAAAATGGTACGGTCGTTCGTGCAACAACCGTCGTTGGCGCCTTATGTCGCCGAGGAAATCGTTCCGGGTCCGCGTTTCGCCGGCGATGCCGGTCTTGAACAAGCAATTCGGGAAAATGCCCAATCCAACTTGCACCCCGTGGGCACCTGCCGCATGGGGCCGGAAGGCAGCGATTCCACCGTCGACCCGCGGTTGCGAGTGTGGGGCGTCGAAGGATTACGAGTGGTCGATGCCTCGGTGATGCCAACGGTACCGGCTGGAAACACGAACGCACCGACCATCATGATCGCGGAGAAAGCCGCGACGATGATGCTGGACGATGCGCGCGGGGCGACCTAACGCGCCCCTATTGCATACCGGTCCAGCTTATGAACAACCCCGCCCTTCCAAATTCCAACGATCCGGTTGCGGTTCTGCAACATGCGCACATCCGCCACCGGATCGCCGTCGACTAGCAACAAATCCGCGAGGCACCCTTCTTGTACCAGCCCGGCCTCGATCCCCATCAATTCGGCCCCGTAGCGGGTGGCGCAGACCAGCGCCTCGGATGGCGAGTATCCCAGATATCGCACGAAATGCTCGATATCCCGAGCATTTTCGCCTTGCGGAGTGCGGGCAAAACCGTAGTCGCCACCGATGACGACACGAATGCCGCGTTTTTTCATTTCGGAATAGGCGCGGCTCGCCGCTTCTAGACCGAGGTCGAAGCTCCGCTTCATGCCCGGATTGAACGTGCCGGCGGGTGCCTCCAGCGCCGCCGCCTGCAACAATCCGATCGCCGGACCGACAAACACGCGGTCCTTCGCAGATTCCAATAGGTCCAGCGCTTCCTCATCGGCATGTTCGCAATGGTATATCACGTCGACACCGCAACGGACGGCACGCTTGACGCTCTCGGCGGCACGACAATGCGCGTTCACCATCCGCCCGTAATCGCGCGCAACCGCGACGCCCGCGCGGACTTCGTCCTCGGACATAACGGTACGAGGCGGCAGGCCTCGGGACGTGAAATCGTCACCCGAGATATTCAGCTTGATACTATCCACGCCTTCGCGGATGCAGAGACGCGCGAGTTTGGTTACTTCCACCGCGCCATCGGCGACAATGGCGAAACTATCGCGAAACTGGTGAGCTTTGCGTTCGTCGCTCAGGCCGCCGGTGACGGTGATTTCCGGCCCGCAGGCACGTAGACGTGGACCGGGTAGGTCGCCAGCCTCGATAGCGTTACGAATTACAACGTCGATCCGCAATTTTGCCGACGCGGCGCTATAGGCACTGGTGAAACCGCTATCCAACAAAAGTCGCGCATTGCGGGCGGCGATCAGGGTGTGTTCCTCGGGCGGGGTATCGCCGAGGTCGGTGGGTCGCGGGGCGTTAATAAAGGTGATGTGTGCATGACCTTCGACCATGCCGGGCATGAGAGTCATGCCTTCGCCATCGACGACCTCGGCCCCTGCCGGATCGAGCTGGCCCAAGGTTCGAGCCACGGTCTGGATACGATCGTTCTCAGTCAGAACGTCGGCGGGGAAGGACGCAGCGCCGGTGCCATCCCAAACACGGACATTCCGAAACAGAATACGCGAAGCAACATTGGCCATTATCGCAACAACCCGATCAACGCCGAAACATTCGCCGCCTGCCGCACATCGTGTATCGCAGCGAGGCTCGCCTCGATCGCTGCGCTACCCAGTCCCGACGCCGGCACCAGCGCACGGTATTTCGCGTCGATATCGGCCCAGTCGAGGCCCAATGCGCCAGACCCATACGGAAGAAAAACGGTACTGCGAGCGAAGCGGCCATCGGTCGCCGCGATCGTGACAGTTGCGCCCTGTCGATACAACGCGGCGTGTTCTGTTGGCTGAGGCCCGACGCGAACCTTATCGATCAACCGATGAATAACGGGATCGGCGATCTTTTCCGGGCTGGCATTCACCCAACCGAAGCCCCAATCCGCCGCACCCGCCGCCAAGAAATTCGCAGGACTGTGTGCCATATCGATAAGATCGGCAGGATGCATCGGGCCGCTGAGTTTCGTCAGGCCGGGTCTCGACACTTCGATCGTTGCAATATCTTCGGGGGAGAATCCTCCGGCCCGCGCAGCTTTCGCGGCTGCCTCGGCAAAGGAATGGTATGGATGCCCGCCTGGCACCAGCTTAATCGCCATGTCGGTTACAATATCCCAGCTTTCGCCCAGACCGGCCAACGCGATCTTACCGGCTTCGGTGCCATCCACGCCGCCGAATGCTTCGAAGAAACCTTGATAGGTTTCCAAAATGCACTCTTCCACCTTGAAGCCGCGTTGCGCTGCCAACGCCGCGTTGACGCCGTGCATCGCCGCGAGGCCCGCGTGATATTCGCGCGCTACGCTGGTATCGGCCGCTGTCGCCAACCCGCCGATCGACACCGCCGTAATCGCGATCGTCTGCGCCATCTGCTCGGCATTCAATTTCAACATCCGAGCGCCGGCACCGGCCGCAGCCATGGCGGCGCCGAGGCAGCCGTGAAAACCGCGGTTGCGGAAGCCAGGGGAGATGGGTTCGCTGAGGCGTCCTGCAATTTCGTATCCGATCACAATCGCATCCAGCACATCTTCCCCGCTGGCCCCCACCCGTTCGGCCATCGCAAGCGAAACGGCCGTCAACGGCGTCCCGGCATGTACGATGTTACGCAGGTCGCTGTCGTCGGACGCAGCCGCGTCGCTCAGCATGGCGTTGACGCGTGCGACCTGGGCGACCGGAAGTTTTGCGCCGGTATCGAACCAAATCGAGGAATCGGGCCGCCCGCCTTGCTCCTGTGTCAGATCGCGAACGATCTGAGCCGATTCGATGGTGGTGCCAAACGCGGCACTAGCGAATGTGCTGGCGATCACCATGGCGGCGTGGTCCATGGTTTGGGCCGGCAGGTCGGACGTCGATACTTCGGTCAGAAATTCGGCGAGTTCGCGGGCGACGGTCATCTTGCGTTTCCTTGTTATTGCGGCAGGACGGTCGGTATCAGCTCCCGTCTTTGCCCCACAGATTTTCCCACACCAGATCCTTCCAGCTCTCCGGTTTGGTTTTCATGGTACCAGCCTCGAACATGAAATCGGCGCCCTTTTTGAAACCTTTCGGGGTCGAACTGTAACGCAGGACTTTCGGGTCTACGATCATCGCTTCGATCCACGCGAGATCCCGCTTCTGCGGCTCCCTGGCCACGTAAATTTGTGCCGATTCATGCGGGTTGGATTTGATAAAGGCGAAAGCATCCTCCATCGCGGCGGCGGTCGCGGTGTAAAGTTTGGGGCTAGCATCGTGGAACTTCGGTGCCACATACAAGGCTGAGATAGACGAACCCGGCTCGATATAATCTTCTGAATTCATAACTAAATGCACCTTACCGGACGCCATCATTTCGTCGGCGAAGGGAGTAATAGCCAACTGGCTGCGCACGGCGCCCTGCCCGCTTAGGACAATGGCCATACCGTCGGGATTGGACATCGGCACCAGATTGGAATCGAATTTGAAGCGCTGATCCCAGCCGTATTCCTTCGCCGCTGCCATTTGCATGGCCAACGCTTGCGCAGTGACCTTCAGCGCGCTGATGGCGATGCGATCGTCCGGCCCGATGTCCCTGATGGTTACGATGCGCGGATCGTTCGACAGCAAAAGGATCGGACCACCCGACAGCGGGGTCATGATCCGGATCTTGCCCTTTGTTTTATCCCACAGCACGAAAGCCGGGCCGAAACCGCCCATCGCGAGGTCCGCATCGCCGGACAATATCAGATCGCTGCTCGCCGGTCCGCTCGCCAAGTGGGTGATCGTGACTTTAACATCGCCAAGTCCCGCCGCTTTCGCGCGTTCCTGGATAAAGCCGCGATCGGCCGCGACGTAGACGGGCAGATAGCCAAGCCCATAGGGCATAACAATGCGGACTTCGTTCTGTTCCGCCCTGGCACCCAGTGGCAGCAACAACAACAGTGCGAGGAGCAGCCGCTTCATGATTTTCCATCCGTGTTAACGATGTTACGGGCGATCAGATCGTCGATGGTTGCGTTGTCCAGTCCGGCCTCGGCCAGAATTTCGCGGGTATGCTGACCCAATCGGGGGGCGAATTTGCCCGCCAAAGTCGGTTTCGTCTCGGTCCAGGTGCTGGGATCTCGCATCATACGGATGCGCCCTTCGGACGGATGATCGACCCAGTGGAAGAAGTCGGCATCGGCGAGATGCGGGTCCTCCATCAAGGTTTCTAACGTGTGCGGCACCATGCAAGGGATGTCGTTTTCTTGCAGCAGTTTCAGCCATTCCGCATTGGTGCGGGTTTTCACCTCGTCGGCGATCATATCGTAGAGCGAGTCGATATTGGCCGTGCGGGCGCCGATATCGGCGAAGCGCGGGTCGTTCTCCAGCAAATGCCCTTTGCCGACCGCCTGGAAAAACCGCTGCCATTGTCCATCGTTATAGGGCAGCACAGCGATATGCCCGTCCTTGCTGGGATAGGGACGGCGACTGCGCGACAACGTACGGGGATAACCGGGCGGGCTGGTCGGCGGATCGAACGTGTGGCCCTGCATGTGTTCGGAAAGGACGAATTGCGCCATCGTCTCGAACATCGGAACCTCGATCATCTGGCCGATTCCGGTGCGCGCCTGGGCCAGCAGCCCTGCTAACAAGGCATTCGCGGCGGAACTGCCGACGATACGGTCGATTGCGGCCATGGGGATGAAGCGTTGCTCCCCGGTGGAGCGCTGCAACAGCGTCGGAATCGCCGATGCCGCTTGGATCAAATCGTCGTAGGCCGGCCGCCCCGCATAGCGCCCGGCGCTGCCGTAACCGACCATGCTGAGATAGACGATTTTCGGATTGAGCTTTCGGATCGACTCGTAATCCAACCCGAGACGCGCCAACGCGGCTTGGCGGATGTTCGATGCGAGAGCATCGACTTTGGGGACCACCTTCAGGATCGCATCGCGTGCCTCCCGCTGCTTCAGATCGATCGCGATGCTGCGTTTGCCGCGGGCGTTATGCTGAAATGTGCCGCTCATGCCGCGATGCCGGGGCACGCCGGTATAGCGGCTCGAGTCGCCGCCGGGGGCCTCGACCTTGATTACGTCGGCACCGAAATCGGCCATGATGCGCGTGCACCAGGGCCCCATCTGCACCGTCGTAAGGTCGAGCAATCGAATACCGGCAAGCGGTCCGCTCATGAACGCATATCCTCTCGTGTTGGCGCGATTATCGGCGCCCGCCGAACCGCCGGCAAGTTGCGTCCGGCAGCACGATAGGTATCAATCGTCCCAACATCAGGAGAAACCCATAATGTCCCGCCTTCGTTTTGGCGCCTTCCTCGCCCCGCATCACCCGATCGGCGAACACCCGATGCTGCAATTCCAGCGCGATATCGGCTTGGTCGAGCAACTCGACAAGCTCGGTTACGACGAATTTTGGTGTGGCGAGCATCATTCGAGCGGCTGGGAAACGATCGCCTCGCCCGAGATGTTCCTCGCGGCGGCGGCGCAGAAAACCCACCGTATCAAGCTAGCAACCGGCGTGGTGTCGCTGCCCTATCACCACCCGTTCCACGTCGCGCAACGCATGGTGCAGCTGGATTACATGAGCGGCGGGCGAGCAATTTTCGGCTCCGGCCCCGGCGCGCTGGCATCGGACGCGCACACGTTGGGCGTCGATCCCATGCTGCTGCGCGACCGCCAGGACGAGGCGATTTCCGTCATCCGCCGCCTGTTCGCCGGCGAGCGCGTGACCCACAAGTCCGACTGGTTCCAGATGAACGACGCCGCGCTGCAACTACTGCCCTTGCAGGAGGAAATGCCCTTCGCCGTGGCCTCCCAGATCAGCCCATCCGGCATGACCCTTGCCGGCAAGCACGGGATCGGCATCATCTCCATCGGTTCGCTGTCCGACGAAGGCCTGAACGCTCTTCCGACGCAATGGAGCTTCGCCGAAGCTGCAGCGAAAAAGCACGGCAAGACGGTGGATCGCGCGAACTGGCGCGTGCTGCTGTCGTGGCACATTGCCGAAACCCGGGAAAAAGCCCGCGAGCAGGCGCGCGACGGCCTGCTGCGACATCATAACGAATACATCACCGACACGCTGCAACGCCCCGGCGCCCGCCATTTCAAGGACGGCGATAAGGCTGTGGACGCGATGGCCTTCTCCAAAGGCGCTGCCGCGACCATTGGCACGCCTGACGACCTGATCGAGCGCATTAAATCGGTCATCGACATCAGCGGCGGCTTCGGCACCGTGGTCGGTTTCGTGCACGATTGGGCCAATCCGGAAAATACCGCTCGTAGCTGGGATATGGTCGCCCGCTACGTCATTCCCGAAATCAACGGCTATATGGCAGGCCTCCGCAAATCTCGCGAATTCGTCGCCGGCAACCGCGAATATTTCGATCGCGCCCGACAAGCCGTCATGGCGAAAATCAACGAGAACGAACTCGCCTCCGCCGCACTGGCCGTAACGAAATCGCCGATGCTGGCGGCCTCGTCCAGCAACGTCCCCGACTTCGACGGCATGCGGAAGGCCCAAGCATAGAATGATAACGACCGTCAGCGACCGACCCACGGCCGCTGACGGTTGACATCGCGCCCCATCCACCCTCGACTCCTCGTTCGGAAACCCCAAGCGAGATTCCCACTATGCAAGAAAAAGTCGACGTCCTGATCGTCGGAGCCGGTGCATCCGGCGGCGCCGTGGCATGGAGCCTCGCGGAAACCAAAATGCGCATCGTCGTGCTGGAGCAAGGCGATTGGCCCAAATCGTCGGAATTTCCAGCGACCGGACGCGACTGGGAATCGCGCCATTTCAGCGACATGGCGATCAGCCCGAACCGCCGCGGCCGCGACGTCGATTACCCTATCAGCGAGGAAAACTCCCCCATCAAAGTCGCCAATTACTGCGGCGTTGGCGGTGGGACAACCCTTTATGCCGGGCATTATCCGCGTTTCCACCCGTCCGACTTCCGAGTTAAATCGCTGGACGGCGTCGGCGAAGATTGGCCGATCGATTACGGGACGTTAGAGCCATACTACGCCGAGAACGACCGCATGACCGGCGTATCCGGCCTAGCTGGCGACCCCGCCTATCCGCCCAAACAGCCCGTCATGCCGCCCCTACCCCTCGGCACATCGGGTCAAGTACTCGCGAGAGGGCTCAACAAACTCGGCTGGCATTGGTGGCCATCCGATAGCGCCATCGCCACCCAGGATTACGAGGGGCGGGCGAAATGCATCAATTTAGGTCATTGCACATCGGGTTGCGCACAGGGCGCCAAGGCCAGCACCGACATCACCTATTTGCCGCAAGCCATCCGAGCAGGCGTCGAAGTCCGCACCCGTGCTCGGGTGCGCGAAATCGCCGTCGGCGCCGATGGCATGGCAACCGGCGTTATTTATTACGATGCCGACGGCAAAGAAATCTTCCAACCCGCCGAGGTCGTAATCGTCGCTTGCAACGGGATCGGCACACCGCGCATCCTGCTGAATTCCAAATCCGCGAAATTCCCGAACGGTATCGCAAACTCCAGCGGCCTGGTTGGCAAAAATTTGATGTTCCATCCGTACGCCCAGATCTACGGCTATTTCGATCGGGACATGGACGGCCATCGCGGCCCCGGCGATTGTATCTGGAGCAAAGAGTTTTACGAAACCGATCGCGCGCGCGGCTTTCTACGCGGTTGGACCTACGAATTTACCCGCGGCCAGGGTCCGATCATGTCGGGCATTCAAGGCACGTCGACCGGCCGCATTCCTTGGGGCGCTGGCCACCACGATAATTTCCGCCGACTTTTCGGCCATCGCGCCGGCATGGTCGCGATTTGCGAAGATCTGCCCGAGGAACATAACACCGTCACCCTCGATCCGATCTTAAAAGACAGCAACGGCATTCCCGCACCTCGGATCGATTACACACTGAGCGAGAATAGCAGACGCATGCTGAATTTCGCGGTGGAACGCGGATCGGAAATCCTTCGTGCTGCCGGCGCCTACGACGTCGGCTTCGAAAAGCCGCTCGGGCATGGCGGCTGGCATTTGATGGGCACCGCGCGGATGGGCAAGGACCCGGAACGTTCAGTTGTAAACGAATGGGGTCGCAGCCACGACGTGAAAAACCTTTTTGTCGTCGATGGTAGCCTGTTCGTGACCTCCGCCGGTGTGAACCCGACCTGCACTATCCAAGCCCTGGCGCTTTACGTCGCCGATAACATCAAGCAACGTCTGGCTACGCTGTTCGACTGAAACCAAGAGGAGGATCCAAGATGACTCCCTATATGCACAGGATCGAAACGCCCGCCGCCTGGACCGGACCCGCCATCGGCGGAAAGGCCGGGCTCACTCACTGTCTGACCCC
>JBAXFK010000157.1:0-11188 GCA_037139955.1 Rhodospirillales bacterium | reverse complement strand
ATCGCCACCACCGCCATCGTCGCCGCCGGCCCGGCCGACGCATTGCTAGGCGTCGAAACCGGCGGGATCGCACCTGCGTTCTCCCCCTTGGCGGCCAATGGCGGGCTGTCGAAAGCGGCGCGCGCGTGGTTGGGCGTCAGCGGCATGACGGGGGAGGAAGCCTTGGCCTCCACCCTCGGTGGCGGCACCCCGATCCCGACATACGGCTCGGCCGAGTACGCGGCGATGTACGACGCGGTGGCACCGTTTATCGAAGCCATGCCCGCGCGCCCCACGGTGCTGGGATCGGCGCTACCGGTGGCAAGCCGAGCGGATTTGCCGGCGAGACGAGCGGGTTATACGCAGAAAGCGGCAGTGGGCGGGCACAAATTGTATGTGCGGACCGGCGAGTACCAGAGCGGTGCTTTGGGCGAAATCTTCATCGCGCTGAACAAGGAAGGCGCGGCGTTTCGCGGCCTGATGGACCAATTCGCCAGCGCCGTCAGCATCGGCTTACAGCACGGTGTGCCATTGGAAACCTTCGTCGAGGCCTTTACCTTCACCCGTTTCGGCCCCGCCGGATCGGTGGAGGGCGATCCTGCGGTGCGCCAAGCCACGTCGCTGCTAGACTATACATTCCGCCACCTCGCCGCGAACTATCTGGGCCGGCACGACATCCCCGAAGCCGATATCGAGGATTCCGACACAATCGGCGACACGGCACCTTTCCTGCCATTAGAACTCCCGGCCGAGGCATCGCCGCGCGCGCGCCGCAGGGCGTTGCGGGTTATTTCCAAGGCAGGTTAGGCTGGCGTCTTCGGCGAACGGAGGCAGGACGATGGCAGGACGGATCGAATCGAGACTGGCGGAACTCGGCATCGAGTTGCCCCGCCCCAGCGTGCCGATCGCGAACTACGTGCCCTGGGTGAAAACCGGGCAGTTGGTTGTCGTGTCCGGCCAAATTCCGCTCGTGGACGGCGTTGTCGCGGTCAAGGGCAAGGTGTCCTGGGGCGTTACCATCGAACGCGCGACCGAAGGCGCGCGTATTTGCTTCATCAACGTATTGGTCCACCTGAAGGCCGCCTGCGATGGCGATCTGGATCGGGTGCGGCGCGTCGTACGCCTCGGCGGCTTCATTTCTGCCCCCTCCGAATTCACCGATCATGCGCGCGTCATGAACGGCGCGTCCGATCTGGCGGTGGCGGTGTTCGGCGACGACGGGCGCCACGCGCGCAGTACTATCGGTGTACCGTCGCTGCCGGCCGATGCCTCGGTCGAGGTCGAGGGTATGTTCGAAATCGGCTGGTAGGAGCGGACACCATGCCGGATGGGTCTGTTGCGCTGACGCTAACATTGCACCCAGCGATTAAGGACGTGCCGTCCGAGGATTGGGATGCCTGCGCCGGCGACGGCAACCCATTCGTGTCGCACGCCTTTCTCAGCGCGTTGGAAGACAGCGGTTCGGCCAATGCGCGGACAGGCTGGTTGCCGCAGCACGCGGTACTGCGCTCGGCGGACGGTGCGGTGGTGGCGGCGGCGCCCATGTATGCGAAGTCGCACAGCTACGGCGAATATGTGTTCGACCACGGCTGGGCCCAAGCGCTGGAACGGACCGGCACGCCCTATTATCCGAAATTGCAGGTGGCGGTGCCGTTCAGCCCGGTGCCGGGGCCGCGACTGCTGCGACGTCCGGGAACCGGGGTATCGGTTGGCACGCTAGCCGGGGCGTTCGAGCAGGCGTGCGGGTCGCTGGACATGTCGTCCGCCCATGTCACGTTCTGCACAGCGGCGGAATGGGAAGAATTGGGTGAGGCCGGATGGTTGCAACGCTTGGGCATGCAATTCCACTGGGAAAACCGCGGCTACGCCGATTTCGAGGACTTCCTGGGCGCACTATCGTCGCGAAAACGAAAAGTCCTGCGGCGCGAACGCCGCGATGCCAACGCCTGCGGGTTGAATTTTCACGCTTTGTCGGGTCCAGACATTACTGAATCGCATTGGGATGCATTCTACCGTTTCTACCAATCGACCGTGGACCGCAAATGGGGCAGCGCGTATCTGACTCGCGAATTTTTTTCGTTACTGGGTGAGCGTCTGGGCCATAAAGTCGTGTTGATGTATGCGGAATCGGGTGGCGTGCCCGTCGCGGGCGCTTTGAACTTAGCCGGATCGGAAGCATTGTACGGCCGCAACTGGGGCTGCCGGGGCGATTATCCGTTTCTGCACTTCGAACTCTGCTATTATCGGGCGATTGACTGGGCCATCGAGCACGGCTTGCAGCGGGTCGAGGCCGGGGCACAAGGCCGGCACAAAATCCAACGCGGGTATTTGCCGAAACCCACCTACTCCGCGCATTGGATCGGTCATGCTGGATTGCGACGGGCAGTCGCTTCGTTCTTGGTGGAAGAACGGGCGGGAATTCAGGCGGACATGCTTGCCTTGGCGGAGGAAAGCCCGTTTCGGAAGGATGGCGAAAGCCGATAGGTTGTCAGGCCATCGCTGTTGGCGCGTCCCCGGCTACCGTGGTCCGCCGCATATCCCTAATAGTACCGGAATCGTAACGCCGAGCACGGTGCATGGTGCAACGGTTGTCCCACATGACGAGGTCGAAGGGTTGCCATACGTGTCGATACACGAACTCCGGCTGCGTCGCGATTTCGGTTAGGTCTCGGACAAACGCACGCGCTTCCGGCACCGGCCAGCCCTCGATGCGACCGATATGGGACGCGAGATAAACGGATTTCCGTCCGCTGACCGGGTGCGTTCGCACCAGCGCTTGCCGCACCGGCCGCATGGTCGCTTTCTCGGCCTCGGTCAGGTCGCCGAATCCCAAGGTTTCGCGAGAATAAATCAAGGAATGCTCGCAGACCAGATTTTCGATCTCGGCTTTAGTGTCGGCCTCGAACGAATCGTACGCGGCGCGCATATCGGCGAATTCGGTCTCCCCGCCTTTATCGACAACCACCCGCCCGGACAGGATCGAATAATTCGCCGGCACTGCTTTGAATGAGGAATCGGAGTGCCACAACATATTGCCAAGCGAATACAAGCGGCGTCGGTTGTCGCGGGCGAGGAGGTTGCCACCGACGTCGAGGTTGGAAACATCGGCGAAAGCGGGATGCAGCCGTTGCTCGCCCGGTTTGGAAATGCCGGTGCCGCCGGTATATTCCAATTCGCCAAAGCAACGGCTGAAAGCCAATTGTTGTTCGTCGTCGATCCGCTGATCGCGGAAAACCAGCACAGCGTATTGCGCGATGGCGGCGCCGATTTCCGCGATATCCGCCACGGACAGGTCCCGGGTCGTATCGACACCCGAAACCTCCCCGACAAACAGCGGGTGGAGCGGACGGACGTGAATCATTCCGCCGCCTGCCGCACCGGAACGCTGTCGATACCCAGCCCCACACCTTTGAGCGAGGTGCGGCGGAGGTCGCGCCGTTCGTTCAAATCGTCGAAACGGGTGGCGCGATGCATAACGGTGCGGTTATCCCACATCACCATGTCGTTCACCTCCCACTTGTGGGAGTAGACGAATTGCGGCTGGGTCGCATGTTCCGTCAGATCGCGCAGGAACGCTCGGGCTTCGGGGATGAGCCAGCCTTCGATCTCCCCGATATGCGACGATAGGTACAGCGACTTTCGACCGGTCACCGGATGCGTTACGACCAGACGATGCTTGACCGGTTTCAGATTGTCGGGGTTGCCGTCGCCCTTCACCTCGAAACCGATTTGTTCGCGGGAGTAAACGATCGAATGCCCGACGATCATGTCGTCGACCAGCGCTTTGGTTTTGGAATCCAGCGCGTCGTAGGCGGCGCGCATATCGGCGAATTCGGTGTTGCCGCCCTTGGTCGGATTAACCCGCGAGTGCAACAACGTGTAGCCCGCCCCGACCGCCCGGAACGACGCGTCGGAGTGCCAAAGACGGTTCGCCAACGCATACATCCGGCGGCTGTCGTCGCGGTCCCGCAATTTGTCGGTGTTCTTACCGTCGAAGTTGGATATATCGCCCAATTCCAACTTCTGGAACCGACGCTTTTCCGGTGCCATCATTTGCGCGGCCAACGGAATTTCCAGCTCGCCGAAATTGGCGCTAAACGCCACCTGTTGCTCGTCGGTCACCGGTTGGTTCGGGAAAGCCAGCACAGCGAAGCTGTCCATGCCGCCTTCGATTTGCGCGACTTGCCGCGCGGTCAAGGGTTGGCAGATATCGACATCGGTCACGAGACCGACAAAGCCCGGTTGGATCGGCTGAATCAACATGGTCCAAGTCCTCCTACGGTTATTCGGCTGCTTGTTGCACTGTCATGGCTTCGCCGCGGATCGTCGAGCGGCGCATATCGCGCACTTCGGTAAGATCGTTGTAGCGACGAGCCCGATGCATGGTAGTGCGGTTGTCCCAGATCACCAGGTCCCATACTTTCCATCGGTGCGCGAAAACGAACGCGCGTTGTGTCGCGTGCTCCATCAAATCGCGGATGTAGGCTCGGGCTTCCGGAACGGGCCAGCCGACGATTTCACCGATATGGGCCGACAAATATAGCGATTTTCGTTGCGTCCGATCGTCGTATCGTACCAACCGGTGGCGAACGGGCCGCAGTTTATCCTGAAATTCCGCGCCATACGCCGCCTTCGGGAAACCTATCAGTTCTCGCGAAAAAGCGTTGGAATGTTCGGTGATCAAGTCTTCGATTTCGGCTTTCGTTGCGTCGTCCAATGCGTCGTATGCCGCCCGCATATCGGCAAATTCGGTATTTCCGCCAGTCGGTGGCACGATGCGCGCCGACAGCAACGAATATTTGGCGGGCACGGCGCGAAACGACGCATCGGAATGCCATAGACGATTGCCCAAAGCACCAAGCCGCTTCTTGTCGTCTGCCCCGCGCAGCTTACTTTGCACGTCGAGGTTGGAAATATCCGCCATCTCCGGCCGTAGCCGGTTGTCCTCGGGCTTGCTGAGTTCGGCGCCCGACGAGATCTCCAGCGCACCGAAATTCCGGCTGAACGCCAACTGGGTCTCGTCGTCGAAGTGCTGATCGTGGAACACCAACACGCCCCAGCGGTCCATGCCATCGTCGATCGCCTTTACCTGTTCCGCCGTCAACGGGCGCGTCAGGTCGATGCCGGAAACCTCCGCCGCGAAGTTGGGCGTCAGCGGTGTGAATGTCATGTTCATGGTCGAACCCTTCCTACCCGCGAATATAGCGTCCAACCGGCCCGCCTTGCCAATACCCTGCTTGCTCGCAGATGATCGGCGCAACAAACCGAGGGGAAGGAAACCGCCATGCGCCGGATCGCGTCATTGTTGCTTATCGCCTTGCTACTCGCCGCCGGAATCTGCCGGGCGGATGTGCCGGAAGTACGGTTCGCGCAGCAATTCAGTATGGGGTATTTGCAGTTCAATGTGATGAACCACATGAATTTGCTGCAAAAACACGCCGCCGCGCTGGGCATTCCAGAGGTGAAAATCAGTTACATCACCTTCAATGGCCCGGACATGATGAACGACGCGTTGCTATCCGGCGCGGTCGATATCGCCTCGGGCGGGGTGCCGGGATTACTGACGATCTGGGCGAAAACCAAAGGCACGCCGCAAGAGATCAGAGGCGTTGCCGCCATGTCGCAGCAGGTGGTACTGCTGACATCTAAGGACCCCAACATCAAGACGATCCGCGACTTCAAGCCCGGCGACCGGATCGCGCTGCCGGCGGTGAAAGTGTCGGCGCAGGCCACGATGCTGCAAATGGCGGCTGCCAAGGAATGGGGCGACGCGGCGTTCGACAGACTCGACAGTTTGACCTTCGCCATGTCCCCGCCCGATGCCACGGCGGGCATGCTTTCGGCCGGGGGCGATTTCATGAACGCCTTCACCGTGCCCCCGTTCCAGAACATGCAACTCAAGGACCCCGCGATCCATGTGGTTCTGTCGTCCGAAGACGTGGTCGGCCCATCGACCGGTGGCACATCCTGGACATCCAAACGTTTTCACGACGGCAATCCGAAATTATATCTCGCGATCGTGAACGCGATGCAAGAAGCGTCGGAATTTATCGCCGTCCATCCCCGAGAGACCGCAGAATTCTATGCCGCCGACGTAAAGGGGAAGATCGACATCGATCTCATGGTCGGCTTGTTACAAGACCCTCGTTACAAATACGTCCTGACACCGCGGTCGATGACCAAATGGTCGGACTTCATGTTCAAAATGGGCCGCATCAAACACAAGCCCGAGAGCTGGAAAGACCTGTATTGGCCGGAAATTCACGGGCTGGACGGAAGCTGACGAACCGATCGCATTATCCCGGTCGAAGCCGGGATAATGCGACGCACCGATACTACCCGGCGTTGCGGTGGATAAAGGCCTTCATCAGATCCAACGCCCGCAGCGAATCCGCCGATGTCGGGTTTCCCGGAATGAAGGCGTGCGGCTGGCCCGGAAAGCTTTCGAAAGAAACCTTACCGCCCGCCGCCGCGTAAGCCGAGGCAAACCCGCTGGTCATATCGGGCGTCAAATTGTCGTCGTTCGTACCTTGTATCGCCAGCACAGGCGGTTTCGCGACGCTTTCCCCGCGCTGCAAAATCAGTGTCGGATTGGCATCTTCCATCTCCGCCTCGCTTGGCCAAAACGCGTTGTGCGAGGCAACGAAGCGCATAATGCCAGCTTCTTTTTTCACCCGGTACCGTTTCAACGGATCGGCCACCGGCCAGCAAGCGATGCTAAACGCTACCGAGGCATCGCCCTCGGGCGTATAGCGGGGATCGTTCGGACGCAGCGCGGCGAGCAAAACCAAATGCCCGCCCGACGACGTCCCCAACGTGCCGACCCAATCCGGTCGGCTGCCAAACTCCACCGCATGAGCCTTGAGGAAACGAATACCGGTGCTGACGTCTTGGCAGGTGACCGGATATCGCGCCACAGGCGGCATGCGGAAATCGATCGAAAGCACGACGATCCCGTCTGCCGCCAACGATTCGGCGATTGACACGTTATTGAACCGATCGCCGCCGGTCCAAGCGCCGCCATGGACCTCTAGAACTGCCGGAAATGGCCCGCTGCCGCTCGGGCGATACAAGCGGGCCAGCAACGGCGTATTGTCCGGGCTTTGGTAGACGATATCTTCGGCGGTAAAATCCATGGTTTTATCCTCTCAGGTCCGCCTGAAACCGATCTCGCCATCGTTCCAAGCTGTTTTCTTTCATCACCGCGATCATCGCGGCGTGGCGTTCCTGCCGTTCTTCGATCCGCATGGCGAAGGCCTGATCCATCGCCGCCGCCATCCCTTCCTCGTCGTACGGATTGACCAGCAATGCCGCTTCCAACTCATTTGCCGCGCCGGCGAATTGCGACAAAATCAGCACGCCGGGATCGGCCGGATTTTGCGCCGCGACATATTCCTTTGCCACCAAATTCATGCCGTCGCGCAACGGTGTGACCAGACAGGCCTGCGCCTCCGCATAAAGCGGCATCAGCACGTTGCGAGGAAAGCTTTTGTTGAGATATCGTAATGGAACCCAATCGACTTCGGCGAAGTGGCCGTTGATCCGACCTGCCTCCCCTTCCAATTCCCGGCGAATTTCCTGGTAGGTGTCGATATCGCCACGGGATGGCGGGGCGATCTGCATGAATGTCACATTGCTGTGCCAATTCGGGTAGTCGCGCAAAAACCGCTCGTAGGCCCGGAAGCGTTGGCGCAAGCCCTTGGAATAATCCAACCGATCCACACTGAGGATCAGCCAATCCAGCAACGTCGCGCGCAACCGTGTCGCCACCCGGCGATTCGATGCGAGTTCCGCCTGCGCGCGCACTTCGTCCACATGCACACCGATCGGATAAACGCCCGTCCGGATAATCCGGTCGAAGGCGGTAAATACCCCGTCGCCCACCATGTGCCCGCCGGACCACCGGATCGCGTAATCCAAGAATGCCGCACGATCCTGTTCGGTTTGGAATCCCAGCAAATCGTAATGGCACATCCCGCGTACCAACTCTGCATGGCTCGGGATGGTGCGCAACGTGCCCGGGCCTGGAAACGGAATATGCAAAAACAGACCCAGCCGATTGGTCACACCCAGATTTCGTAACGATTCCGCGAAGCACAGCAGATGGTAATCGTGCGCCCACACCACGTCGTCCGGGCGCATGAGTTTCGCGACCGAGCGCGCGAACAATTCGTTGACACGCTTGTAGCCCTCGAACTCCGTGCGGTCGTATTTTTCCAAGCCGATCTGATAATGCAACACCGGCCACAACGCGCCGTTGGCAAAACCGCGATAATACTGGTCGTAATCCGTTTGCGACAGATCGATCGTGAATAGCGTGATCGGCCCGACTTCCCGAGCGGGTTTAGGGTCTGGATTGTCGCCAATATTGCCGCTCCAGCCGAACCAGATGCCGCCATGACCTTTCAACGCGTCGAGTACCCCGGCGGCGAGGCCACCGGCAGTGGCTTCGCCTTCTTGGATAGGGGCAACGCGGTTGGACACAACGATCAGGCGCGACATCGGATTCCCGTTTGGGCAGTGAGCCGCCCGCAAGCTAGGCCGATGCGTCTATCCGAACAACCGCCGCTCCCTTTCATCGGCGAAGGTGTCGATAATCGGCGCCACCGCTTTGGCGATCGCCATCAAACGGGCATCGTCGTAGCGCTTGCCCACCAGGGTGACACCGACCGGTAGGCCGGCGGGACCGAAGCAGGCAGGAATGCCCACATTCGGCCCATGTAGCAGCGTCCACATGCGGTTGAAGATAGCATTGCCTGTGGTGTGCAGGCCGACCGGGGCCTCCCCAGGGGAGGACGGGGTCAGGATCGCGTCCAATGTCGGCCCGAACAAACCATCGAACACCGGCCGGCAAGCATCGGCCAACGCATAAGCCGCCAATAACTGTTCGGGGGTCGTCCCGATCGTGTTTTCGACTTTGGCGCGCAGATCGGGTGCCAGGATATCGTAGGCGTTCGCGTATTCGGGCAGAAAGGACGAGCCGCCCTCGGCATTCACAATGATATTCTGCGCCGCGATGAGACCGTCGAACGCGGGCGGCAGCGTGAGTTCCTCCACGATTGCTCCTGCGGCCGCGAGCCGTTCGGCCGCAACCGCCAAGGCCATTTCGCCACCGGGTTCGATCGCGTGCCATGCGGGCGATTTGCACAGACCGATACGCAGGCCTTTTACTTCAATCGGCGTCGTATCTTCCGGAATGCGATAGGCGGTGCCAACAAGGATCAGATCCTCGACGCAGCGGCCGTACCAGCCGACGGTATCCAGCGTCATCGACGACATCCGCGCCCCTTCGCGGCTGACCAAGCCCCAGGTCGGTTTGTGGCCGTAAATACCGTTGAACGACGCGGGACGGATATGCGAGCCGCCGGTTTGCGTGCCGAACGCCAGTGGCACCTGGTAATCCCCGACCGCAGCACCCGACCCGGACGACGATCCGCCCGGCGTGTGGGCCTCGTTATAGGGATTGGTTGTCAGGGCCTTGCGCCCTCCGGATGCGAACTCGACCGTATCGGTCTTGCCCATGACCAGCGCACCGTTGCCACGCACCACGCCGACACATGCCGCGTCCCGCCCGACCCGCAACCCGTCGTAAATCGGGGAGTTCTGCGTGGTTGGGAATTCGGCGGTGTCGATCACGTCTTTCACCCCGAACGGCAGCCCGTGCAGCGGGCCTTTGGGGCCGAGCTTATCCAGTTCGCGGGCGCGACGAATAACTCGATCGGGTTCGAGCCACAGCCAAGCCTTCACCGTCGCGTCGCGCGCGTCGATGCGGGCTAGGCAGGCGCGGACCAGTTCCTCGCACGACATGTCTTTCGTCGCGATCAGGGCGGCGGCTTGCGACGCGGTCATCCGCGCCGGATCGGTTGCATTTTGCATCGTATAGGTCCTTGCGACTCTAAAACAGAAGGCCCTTTTTCAGCATGCCATGGACGCCTTTTTCGCCGTTCACGGTCTGCGTCACATGGAAATCCACCGCCAGAGAGCAAAACGTATAAGCCTGTTCGCGCGATAGATTCGATCGCGAGCAGATGAACGCGATCATTTCCCGTAGCGCTTGCTTCATCGCCTGATCCAAATCCTCATTCATGCCCATGCTGATGAAATGGGTGGCCGATTCAGCGCGCGGCCGCGCGAGGCCGGTGTTTTTATGCAATATAAATGTGAATGTCCCGGTCAGGCACATTTCCAACGCGGTGACGCAGACCTCACCGTCGCCCTGGACCCCGTGACCGTCGCCGACCGAAAAGTTCGCGCCGGGCACCCAAACCGGAAGGAACAACGTCGATCCCGCCGTCAGTTCCTTATTATCCATATTGCCGCCATGAATGCGCGGTTCTTTCGACGCGATACGCCCGAAAGCCGGCGGCGGTGCCACGCCCATTACGCCGAAGAACGGTGCCAGCGGCAATTCGGTGCCCCATGGCAAGGAACAAACCTTGCGTTCCATATCCACCGGGATTTGCACGATCGTAGTTTCGTGAAAATCCTCGGGCAGGGTTCCCGCGAGCGGACGAATCACGTTGTAACCCCAGTTCGCACCCGGCTCGATCTTATCGATGCGGATTTCTAACGTATCGCCGGGCATCGCACCCGCGACCGAAATCGGACCGGTGACAATATGACCGGCTTTGACCCCTGGATTGGCGTTCAAAATCGCCAGTAACTCCGGAGGAGACTGCAAGGGCGATCCCGGTTCGGGCATCACTTCGTCTCGACCGGAAACACACTGCACTTCGACGGTATCGCCGGATTCGATATGAAAGACCGGCGGGAATTCTGCGTCGAAAACGCCGAGCCGCACGGTGTCCGGGGCGGCACGAAGGGTATGGAAAGCCATGGAATACTCCTGTTCGTCGGCGATTCGGTTTGCGTTTAAACGGCCATCGCAGGCCGTTTCGCTCGGAACGATGTGGCTTTCTCGAACGCATCGGCCACTTGGAACACCGTCGCCTCCTGGAACGGTTTCCCGACGATCTGCAACGACAAAGGCAACCCTTGCGGTCCGAAGCCGGCGCAAATCGACATCGCCGGATAGCCTGCCACATTGAACGGAATGGTAAAACTCGGCCGATCGAACACATCCCAGCGCGCGATGGCGTCCATCTTCGGTGCCTCCCCCGGCGCGGCGGCGGTCAGCACGACATCCAGGCCGCGCATCGCTTCGCGCAGTTGGTCGCGCAACTCGCGACGGCGACGCACCGCTTGCACG
>JBAXFK010000156.1:0-11248 GCA_037139955.1 Rhodospirillales bacterium | reverse complement strand
AAAGGGGACATTCTAATTGGGCACGGAGGGGACATTCCTATTGAGCGCTAACACTATGCGCAATAACCTTGACTTGGAACTGTCATCGTATTATCCGCCACCGTACGAAACGGTCGTAATTTCACGACCATCCGGGAAAGGCAAATAAATGGCAACTGCACCCACCGCCAACGATCAGCAGGTCGACCTGCTTCGTGGCACCGTCGTCTCCCTGGTTCGGCGCGACGGACCCGATCTGACCGCTCGTCAACTCGCAGTTTTTCTGACGTGCTACTTGGTCGAAGGTGGCCACACCGTGCGCGGCCTCGCAGCGGAACTCGATGTGTCGAAGCCGGCGATTACGCGCGCGCTCGACCGTCTCGGCGAATTCGACCTTGCCCGCCGCAAGACAGATCCGGCCGATCGCCGCAGCATTCTCGTGCAGAAGACCCCGCAAGGGTCCGCTTTGTTGCGCGATATTAAGACGATCATGGCGAAAGTTGCGTCTGGCGAAAAGAAGACCCCACCAGCGAGCCGTCGCGCCGCTAGCTGACCGAATCCGACCTCCCGGTCCCTCTGCCGTCCAGCGTGACGGCAGAGGGTTCGGTCCCTACAATCGCGTTTGTATCCCGCGATCGTAGGAGGAACACACGATGCGCCGTCGTACGTTACTGACCGCCGCCCTGTCCGCACCCTATATCGCACGTGCTGCCGGAACGGCCACCCTGCGGTTGATACCGCAAACAAACCTCAGTGTCCTAGACCCGATATGGTCGACTGCGACCGTTTCTAGTACGCATGGGTATCATGTATTCGATACGCTTTACGCAGCCGATAGCAAGTTGCAGCCGCAACCGCAAATGGCAATAGGGCACGAAATATCGAGCGACCGGCGCGTTTGGAAATTTCGACTTCGTGACGGGTTGAAATTCCACGATAACACACCCGTGCGTAGCATCGACTGTTCGCTTAGTATTCAACGCTGGTGCAAACGCGACCCGCTTGGGCAGCTCCTCGAATCGGTGACAGACCACTGGGCGACCCCGGACGATAAAACGCTCGAACTGCACTTAAATCGTCCTTTCGCTTTAGTTTTGGATGCGCTGGCGAAACCGGAAGCCGCTTTACCGTTCATTATGCCCGAGCACATGGCGCGCACCGACCCGATGAAGGCGATAACCGAGGCAGTCGGTTCCGGTCCGTATCGCTTTCTGCCCGGCGAATACGTCAATGGCAGCCGTGTCGCCTACGAACGATTCGACGGTTACATGCCGCGTTCGGAGGCACCCGACTGGGCATCGGGCGCCAAAATCGCGCATTTCCCCCGTGTAGAGTGGAACATTATCCCCGACCCTGCCACCGCAGCGGCAGCGATGCTCAAGGGGGAAGCCGATTGGTGGGAACGGCCCCTTAACGACCTGATACCGGTGCTGGAGCACGATAAGAACATTCGCACGATGATCCACGATCCTTCCGGTCGGCTCAGTCTGTTACGAATGAACCATTTGCAACCACCGTTCGACGACATTCGTATCCGCCGCGCGGTCATGACGGCAGTGAAACAGGAAGACTACATGCGCGCGACGATCGGCGACGACACCAGCCTGTGGCGCACCTGCCACAGCCTTTTCGTCTGCGGATCGCGTTTCGCAACGGAAGACGCGGGCAAGCGCCTGATTGCCGGCAATCTTGCAGCCGCCAAACGCATGTTGGACCAGGCGGGCTACGCCGGGCAGCGTGTGGTCATTATCAGCCCGACCGATTTTCCCACCATCGGCCCGCTGGGCAGCGTCACCGCCGAAGCCCTGCGCTCGATCGGCATGAATGTGGATTTACAGGAAATGGATTGGGGTTCGGTCTTACAACGTCGCACCAGCCGCGAGTCGGTGGATAAAGGCGGGTGGAGCATGTTCCACACAACCGGTCCCGCCGTATCGTATTCGAACCCGGTCGTTTCGAATCTAACCCGCGGCCAAGGCGCTAAAGGTTGGTTCGGCTGGTGGAACAGCCCCAAAGCCGAGGAAATGGTCCAGGATTGGCTCGCAGCGACCGACCCTGCGGCGCAACAGCGCATCGCCACGGGGATCAACGACCTCGCCTTGGATGAAGTCGCGACCGTGCCGTTGGGACAATTTTTCCTAAAAACTGCCTATCGCAGCAGCATCACCGGGATATTGCAGGGGATCGGACCATATCCATGGAATGTGCGTCCGACCTGATCATCGCCGCGCCTTTTTCCGCAATCATGATGGTCGGTGCGTTGGTGTTGGTCGACGTTACCGCCGGCATCACCGACGCATCGATTACCCGTAGGCCCTGCAAGCCATGCACCCGCAGGCGATCGTCTACCACCGACATCGAATCCGGCCCCATGCGACACGAACATGTTGCGTGGAACACGGTCGATCCGGTTTGGCGCGCGTATTCCAGCAACTCGTCGTCCGATTGCAACGATGCGCTCGCGGGGGTTTCCCGCACCACATATTTCGCAAGTGCCGGCGCAGCGAACAATCTCCGGATGAAACGAAGGCCGGCAATGGTCGCGCGACGGTCGCGTTCGTCCGCTAGGTAGCGCGGATTGATATTGGGCCGATCTTCCGGCCGAGGCGATCTTGCCTCGACGTATCCACGACTGAGGGGACGCATCTGCCACATGCCGGCGGTCATGCCGGGCACGTAATCGAGCACCCGAGCGACACCTGGGGCGTAGCTGGCGTTGGCGAACAAGACTTGGACGTCGGGGGTCGCGGACTCTTCCAATACCTTCACCGATGCCGCAACCAACGACGCGGCGTAGGTCAGCAAACCCTTGCCGGTCAGCACATAGCGCGCGACTTCCTGCACCAAACCCAGACCGCGCGACTTCTGATTCATCGAAGGTGCGCCTTCGATATCGCAAGACAAGCGGGCCAGGAAATGATCCTGGAAATTCTTACCCACGCCTTTCAGCACATGATGCAGCGGAATCCCGACACGTTCGAGATGATCGGGATCGCCAACGCCGGACAATTGCAGAATATGCGGCGATCCGATTGCGCCGGCAGATAAAATGACCTCCCCCGCCGCCTCGGCCCGCTCGATCTTCCCAGCCCGCGAAAATTCGACCCCAGTTGCTCGTGTACCGTCGAACAGCACGCGATGCACCATCGCGTTAGTAATAACTTCCAGATTGGGCCGCGTCATCGCCGGTCGTAGATACGATCGTGCTGCGCTCGCGCGGAACCGTCCGCCTCGGGTTTGTTGCACCCAACCGATATGATCGCCCAAACCGGCGGATAAATCGTTCAAGTCGCGTCGATACTCCAACCCGAGTTGCTGCCCCGCTTCGATCGCGGCTTGGCACAAAAGGGGCTGATCGGCACCGGGGGAAGTGAACAGCGGCCCCTCCTTGCCATGCACATCGTCGGCATTACCTTCCCAGTTCTCGGATTTCTTGAAATAGGGCAGCACATCGTCCCAAGACCAACCGCGATTGCCGAGTTGCGACCAGTGGTCGAAGTCCTCGGGTTGGCCGCGAATGTAGATCATGCCGTTGATCGACGACGATCCGCCCAGGACTTTACCCCGGGGATAGTTGATAGCCCGCCCGTTGATGCCGACATCCGGTTCGGATTTATAACCCCAAGTCAGCGTAGGGTGATCCAGCAGTTTCATGTAGCCGGCGGGAATATGAATCAAGGGATTGAGGTCGCGGCCTCCAGCCTCGATCAGGACGACCCGGGTTGCAGGATCTTCCGTGAGTCGGTTCGCGAGGACGCAACCCGCCGAACCGGCCCCGACGATGACGTAATCTGCTTGCATGACGATATCCCCCGAACGAGGGAAATGTGTAGCCGCCTAGCCTTGGCGCCGGAAGCGGCCGCGCACCGCCCCGAGTGCAACGATAGCCAATGCCATGATAGCAATGCCCCGGGGTTCGGGGGTCGGCAACGAAGAACCGCCCGTGGTGACCGGGACAAAACTCAAATTGCCGGAGAACGCGTAGTTGTGGATTTCGTTGGCCCCCTGGGTCAGCGACGCCGCGACGATATCGCCCTGGCTAATGCCATTCATCGTCAACGCCGACGACGTGGCCAGGATCGTGCCCGCCCAGCTCGGTAGGGTCAGGCTGCCTTGGCCGACGAAGTTCCAGATCACCTGGTCCTGTCCGGCGAAGGTATTCAGATTCGTAGGCAGTGCACCGACCGCGCCGGTCACGTTGATCACAACAGTCTGCGCGCCGTTCAGATTGAAACCGATATTCTGGATCACGGTCGGCAAATTGCTGCCGAGGACGTTGTACACAGTAACGGCAGTCCCGGAGATCGTGGTCGGCGTCGCGTTGAACGCGTTGCTAGTGCCCTGAGCGATGCCCGTCATACTGCCGAGGTAGCTCGACAGCGCCTGCAACGGGGTCTGGAAAGTCGTCGCGAAACTGGGCATCGCGAATGTGCCCTGGCTCACGGTGCCGTTCTGCGATGCGGGCGTCACGCCGACCGATTTCGCACTATATACCAAATTGCCGTTGCCGCCGACTGCGGACGATGTGCCCTGCGTGGCAACATAAGCAGTCTGGGTGTTGGTCGTCAGCGACAAGGCGCCTGTGTTGGTGCCGCCAATGAAGATATTGCCCTTCGAAGCCGTCACGCCCGAGCCGGAGACGTTGCCATAGCCCGTCAGGGCGCCAAAGCTTTGAGTCGCGGCGCCGACCGTGATGCTGCCGACCTGCGGCGTGGTTGCGGGCAAGGAGGAATTGCCGCAGGGGCCGCTGCCATCGGAGGTTTGGAAGCAATAATTCGCCGATCCCGATTGCGTCAAATTGCCGCCGATGACCGCTCGGCCCTCGGTTTCCGAACCGCTGACAACATTGCCGAAGACGATTTCATTGAATTGGTTCAGCAGGTCCCTATATGTGTCTGCATGCGCGGCGGGGGATACCGTACCGCACATCGCGAGACCGAGCAGGACTGCTGGCAGGACACGCATTTTGTTGGACCCTTCGATCACTCCGGCGGAGCGTGATGACCACATAGGGCGATTGAACAAAATTATCAATAAAATTTATTTTTGATACATTTCAAACTGCAAGCATCGCAACCGCGATATCAACCCGCTTTTTGGCCGCTTCTCAGCAAAACAGCGCCTTTTTCCGCGATCATAATGGTTGGCGCGTTGGTGTTCGTGGACGTCACGGCAGGCATGACCGAGGCATCGATCACCCGCAATCCAGCCAATCCATGCACGCGCAGGTTGTCATCGACCACAGACATCGTGTCGGGCCCCATGCGACACGAACAACTCGCATGAAAGACAGTGGTGCCAGCGCGACGCGCGTATTCCAGCAAGGCCGAGTCCGTCGCCACGTCCGCGCCCGGTTCGGTTTCGGCCACAACGTACCGCGCCAATGCCGGGGCGGCGAACAAGCGGCGCAGAAAGCGCAGACCGGCGACGACCGAACGACGATCGCGCTCGTCGTCGAGGTAGCGGGGGTTGATATTGGGCGCATCCTCCGGCCGGTTGGAGCGCGCCTCGACGTACCCACGGCTTTCCGGACGCATCTGCCAGATACCGCCGGTCATGCCGGGTTGCGTGTCGAGTTCTCGCACCGGCCCCGGCCCGTAGCTGCCCGGGGCGAACATCGCCTGGATGTCGGGAGTGCCGGATTCCTCCAACACCTTCACCGAGGCCGCGAGCAAGGATGCGCCGTAAGTCAGCATGCCTTTGCCGCTCAGAACGTAGCGCAGGACCTCCCCCGCCAGCCCCAGCCCGCGCGATCTCTCGTTCAGCGAGCGGGCATCTTTGACCCGAGCGGCGACGCGCACGATGAAGTGATCTTGGAAGTTACGGCCAACTCCCTTCAGCGCATGGTGCAACGGGATGCCGACGCGCGCCAAATGGTCGGGATCGCCAACGCCGGAGAGTTGCAGGACGTGCGGCGAGCCGATGGCACCGCCGGACAGGACAACCTCCCCCATCGCGTCGGCACGTTCGATCTGGCCACCGCGCGAAAATTCGACGCCGATTGCCTTCTTGCCGTCGAACAGTACCCGCCGCACCAGCGCGCCGGTCACGACTTGCAGGTTGGGCCGGTTCATCGCCGGATGCAGATAGGACACGGCGGCACTGAACCGGCGGCGACCGCGGCGGGTCTGCTGGATCCAGCCGATGTGATCGCCGAGGCCATGAGGTAGGTCGTTTAGGTCGGCGCGATAGGGCACCCCGATCTGCCCGGCGGCATCGATCGCTGCCTGACACAGCGCCGGCATGTCGGCGATTGCAGATGTTTGCAGCGGCCCGCCCTTGCCGTGGGCGGCGGTGTCCGGACCGTTCCAGTGCTCGGCTTTGTCGAAATATGGCCGCACATCGTCCCACGACCAGCCGCGATTGCCGAGTTGCGACCAATAGTCGAAATCCTCGGGCTGGCTGCGGATGTAAATCATGCCGTTGATCGAGCTCGACCCACCCAGCACCCGCCCCCGCGGATAAGCGATGATCCGGCCATTTGTGCCCTGGTCCGGCTCGGTTTTATAACCCCAGGTGAGCTTGGGGTGATCCAGCAGCTTCATATAGCCAGCAGGAATGTGAATCAGCGGGTTAGTGTCTTTGCCGCCGGCCTCGATCAATATGACGCGTGTATTGGGATCCTCGGTGAGACGGTTGGCCAAGACACAACCGGCGGAACCGGCGCCGACAATGACGTAGTCCGCTTGCATCGACCGCCTCCGGCTTCGGTATTACATCCCCAGCGCACGACGATAGACGTCGAGCATCGTCTCCTGCTCCTCGACCTCGGCCGCTTCCTGCTTGCGGACGCGGATGAGTTGACGAAGGACCTTGACGTCGAAGCCGGCGGATTTAGCCTCGGCGTAGATGTCCTTGATATCGCTGGCGAGAGCTTTCTTCTCCTCCTCCAGGCGTTCGATCCGATCCACGATGCTGCGCAGCCGGTCGGCCGCGATACCCCCGGTCTCGGGTTGGTCCTTTTCGACGACGCTCAATGCCATGTCGGTGTCCTCCGCGCGTGAGCCGGGCGAGGTAGCCCCGCCCAGTGTTGTGGTCAACGGCGGGTTGGCATCGCGATGCGGCGCCCAGCCCCCTTGGGTAGTTCGGTCGGGGCATACTGCTTGGACAGCGCCGCGAGGGAGGCTTCGAGGTCCGGCGGAAAGGTCGCGACTTTACGCACGTTCATGTCGATATGCAGCGACATCAATTCCTGCGTCGCGGAACGCTCGCCGCTGTCGGTGTGGAACATCTCATGGAAGAAGTGGATGCGCTTGCTGTCGGTGGCCAACAGAATGGTGCGAACCTGTACCTTATCGCCCAGATGGACCTCCCGCTCGTAAACGGTATGCGCCTCCGCCGCGAAGGTGGAATTGCCGCTAGCGGTCCGGTACGGGGTGCCGACGCCGATCCGATCGAACAGCCGGTCGGTCGCAAGGTCGAAGATCAACACATAATAGGCAAGGTTCATATGCCCGTTGTTGTCGATCCACTCCGGGCGGACCACGTCGTCGTAGAAGGAGATATATGTGCTCATGATGCGGCGCACCATGTTGGCGAACCCTGGCGCGGTCAAGATGGCCGCCCTACGGTAGCGGCCATAAAGCGGAAGGAACGCGACCATGAAAGAGAATGCGATCCGGCGGGCCGTGCGCGAGGGACGGCCGGCACTGGGAACTGGGTTGAAGGAATTCGCGTCGCGCGGGGTGCCCTGGATTATCGAGCAGTCGGGCTTCGATTACTGCGCCATCGACCACGAACACGGCGCGTTCGATATGGAGACAATCGCCGATCTTGCTAGTTGGTTCCAAGCCACCAACGTCACCGCGATCGTGCGCATCCATAAGAATTTCGTCCATCTGATCCCCGGCATACTGGACCAGGGCATCATGGGCATTCAGGTGTCCGAGATCGAAACGGCCGAAGAAGCTCGCGCTATCGTACGGCTTTCGAAATATCCTCCGATCGGCAATCGTGGCATCTCCGGCCAGGGGCCACACACGGGCTACAAATCGTACGGACGCCGGCACGCAGCCGAATACGCGCCCTGGGCGAACGAGAATATCGTCATCTGCCCGTCGATCGAATCATTGGAAGGGTTGGAAAACGTCGAAGCCATCGCGGCGGTCGAGGGGATCGACATGATCGCTTACGGGCACTCCGATCTAAGCGCGCAGTTGGGGGTGCATCTAGATTTGGAGCACCCGAAATTCAAAGCCGCGATGCGGCGGATCGTGGACGCCTGCAAGGCACACGGAAAGCTAGCGCGGGGATCGGCCGAGACCGAGGCCCAGATCGAGCAATACTGGCAGATGGGGTGCCAAGTGCTGAACCTGCCTGGGAACGACGTCAGCACGTATCTAGATGGGATGAAAGTACGGGCAGAGCGGGCGAAGGCGCGGTTGCGAGGGATTGGGGTCGTCATGGGGTAGGCACGGTCGAGCCGGCGACAGACCGAAGGCAGGAAGTCGAGAGGAGGGGAATCGCTCCCCCTCTCCCAGGTTCAAGTATTCAATCCCGTGCGCGCTTCGGGAATTGCATGCAGATCAGGTCGGCACCACCCGGCCCGGCCGTCATCGTCGATGCGGCCTCGTCCGGCCCCACGAACACCAGCGACTGCGGCGACAGCAGTTCGCCGCCAGGGACGCAGGCGCTACCGCCGCTCACCAGCCAATATTGCCCGCCGCCGGTCTCCGGCGCCGGCCCTGTCACGGACTCACCGGCCGGGACAGTATAGCGCCAGGTACCCAAGCCGTCCGCAGTTTCCTCGATCACCGCCTCGGTCGACACATGCGATAGCGTCGCCAGATCGCCGACCGACAGCGGTGGCAAGGGGCCGCAGGTTGCTTCCCGATGCGCAATCTTCGCACGGCCCTCCCGCAGAATCGCGCGATTCTCAGGCATATACAGCGCGCCAGAGTCCCACGTGTTGCGCAATGTGAACCAGGACACACCGCGGTCGTTGGCGATAATCGGGCCGTAGGCAGAATATGCGTCGGTGTAATGCACCGCCACCGTACCGATTTCGTGCTTGCCCAGCGAACCGCCGCCCTGGATGACGACCTGATACTGATCGGCGACATGGAAGTGCGGCTTCACAACTGCGCCCGCATCTTTCTCCACCAAGAAAGCCATGGGGTAGATCACGCCATCGGCTGGGCGGACTTCGTCGGCGCCGATCGTATTGCGGTTCTTACCGATGAACGGCGTATTCCAACCGTTGCCGGTGCGCTTACGGCGAGTGGACAATTGGACGGCGGCATCCGCGGTGGCGAGCATGGGTTCCTGCCTTCGATTGTGGATTTGAGAGAAATCTTACACTTGGTATGCTCCCCTGTCATCCCCGTTTGCCCCGGACGACGATCCGCCCGTCGCCGTGCCTTTCTCGAAACGGAATGAGGCCGTAGTCGCGGCCCCCCTCCGACACCCTTGCCGCTCGGCCGTCCCGCTGCCAGTTTCGGGGAAACACGCGGCAGGAGACGCACATGGCATACAGCCCCTTCGACCTCACCGGCAAAGTTGCCCTGATTACTGGGGGGAATTCCGGCATTGGCCTCGGCATGGCGCGCGCCATCGCGCAGGCCGGTGCCGACATCGCGATCTGGGGCACCAACGCGGCCAAGAACGCGGATGCGAAGGCCGATTTGGCCGGGACGGGCCGCCGTATCGTGACCTTGGAATGCGACGTCGGCGACGAAGCGGCGGTGGAGCAGGCCTTCGCCGAAACCGTCGCGACCATGGGCCGAGTCGACGGCTGCTTCGCCAATGCCGGGGTGTCCGGGCGGAGCGGCGGCAAGCCGTTCTTCGAAATGACATCCGACGAGTGGCACCGCGTCACCCGCGTGAACCTCGACGGGGCATTCTACACATTCCGAGCTGCCGCTAAGCATATGATTAGCACCCAGACCGAGGGCGTGTTGGTCGGCACCGCCTCCCTCGCGGCCGTCGAAGCTGCCCCGCGATCGGAACATTACGCAGCGACCAAGGGCGGCATGATCTCGATGGTGAAATCGATGTCGGTGGAATTCGCGCGCTACGGCATCCGCTCCCACTCGATCCTGCCGGGTTGGATCGAAACCAACATGACGGCTAACGCGGTGTCGACAGTGGGCTTCCAAACCAAGGTACTGCCGCGCGTGCCGATGCGCCGCTGGGGCACCGGCGACGATTTCGGCGGGATCGCGGTCTACCTTATGAGTTCGGCCTCGCGTTACCACACCGGCGACACGTTCGTGATCGATGGCGGGTATTCGCTGTTCTAGAACGGATCGCACGGGCACGTGCGCCCTATCTTCGAAACATCAAGCCGCGTGTCTTTCGGCCAGCGCCGCCAGCCGAAAGGTCGCAGCGGCCAACCGTTGCAACATCACCGGCACAGCGGGTTGCGTCGGCAGCGGCCCGTCGTGCAGGAAGCGCAACCATTGCAACCACTCCTGCCGACCGATCAGCAGGATGCGGCGACGCCGATCCGCATCCAACGACAATTGGGCGCCAACACGGTCCAGCGCGTCGAATTGATCGCGCAGCAGGGCGGCGGGGGATTGTTGCGACGGGTTCATAGCAGGCCTCCATTGCCCCAGCGTCATACGAAATTCTACGGGCTCGGACTGTGAAATGGATCACCCCAACCGCGCATTTTTCCGTGAGCCGAACACGATCCATGCGATCGGATTAATGTGCCTGTACGTGGCGCTGATTGTCTGCGTCAACGCGATGGGCAAGGTGCTGACAGGCTATATGCACCCGCTGGAGGTCGTTTTTTTCCGACATGCCGGCGCCGGTGCTTTCCTATTCGTTATCTTCGTCGGCCGGTACGGCCTCGGCGTGCTTCGCTCCAATCGGCCCAGCACGCAGATTATCCGGGGTTTGTTCGCAATCGCGTCCTCGATGCTGTATTTCACCGGTCTGGCGACCGCCTCGCTCGCCACCGCCGCCGCTATCAGCTTCACCGCCCCGCTGATCCTCACCGCCTTGTCCGGCCCGGCCTTGGGCGAACAAGTCGACCGCCATCGGTGGGGCGCGGTCGTGGTTGGCTTTGCCGGCGCGCTCATCATCGTCCGACCGGGGACCGAAGGTGCATCCTCCCTCGCCGCGCTGATGCTGTTAGGCAGTGCCACATGCACCGGGTTTTACCAACTCTTCACCCGTAAAATTGCCGGGTTCGACCAAGCCGAGACCACCGCCATCTGCTCGGCGCTCGTCAGCGGCGGCGTGGTGGCGGCGACCTTGCCCTTCGTCTGGACTGCACCGGGCCCCTGGTGGGTGTGGGCGGTGTCGATCGCCATCGGCA
>JBAXFK010000155.1:0-11287 GCA_037139955.1 Rhodospirillales bacterium | reverse complement strand
ATGCGAGCCAGAACGGCGTTCGTGTTGCAACACGAACGCCGTTCTGGCTCGCATCGCCGAGGGGTTACGCCTAGTACGCAGCGACCGGCGGTTGGTCGGCACCCTCGCGGTGACCGTCATCTATAACGTATTCGCGTGGCCCTTCACCGCGATGATCCCCGTCATCGGCCGCGATCGCTTAGGATTGGGTCCCGAGGGAGTCGGAATCCTCGCCAGCCTCGACGGTGTCGGCGCCTTCGCCGGAGCCGTAGTGCTGGCGCTGTCGATCAAGCCGTCCTGGTATGCCCGAGCGTATTTGTGGGGCGTGATCGGTTATATGGTCATGTTGATCGTATTCGCACTGGCGCCCAACAGCACAATCGCCGGGGCGGCTCTGCTATTCACCGGATTTGGCGGCGCTGGATTCTCGACCATGCAGGCTACGTTAGTCTACTTGGCGGCACCACCGGAAATGCGCTCCCGCATCCTTGGCGTATTGTCGGTCTGCATCGGCACCGGTCCCATTGGCTTCGTTTGGCTCGGATTGTTGGCGGATACGATCGGGGCACACTGGGCTACCGCCGCCACGGGCGCAATCGGATTGCTGGCGATGGCCCTTACGCGGAAACTGTGGCGGGCAATCTAACGCCTGGGGTTCGGGCCAGACGATTACGCCGCCAATCGAGCCACCACCAGGCTAACCGCGCCGCGACGGCCGGAAGGCGGCCCTGTGTCGGCAATCCGAGCGCCTTCAGGGTCATACCCATGCCGCGTTGGATATGACCGAACCGGTAGTAAAGCATTGCGCCAGCAAGATATTGTGCTGAACAACGAGCGCGGTCGTAGGACATGGACATAGGTTCGTTAGCACAATGATAAGCGAAAGCTAGCTCGTCGTCTTCGCCTTCTCCGATCCGACCGGCGGCGATAAGCGCGCGGCGAGCGGTGCCAATATGCTCCTGCGCCTGATAGCGACACATATGCGCGTAAAACAGTTTATAATGCCGGAATTCGTCTGCCGCGATACGCCGGCAGAGCTGTTTCAGCACCGGTTCGCGGCAAGCATCGGCCAGCGCCGTGTAATAGCTGGACGTGCCGGTTTCGACCATACAGCGGGCAATCAGCTCACCAGTACGCGACCCACGGATCGAACTGTCGGTATTGTGCGGCGGTTGGTAGCCAGAGTTGAAGCGATCGCGAGCACCGTGAAAATCCCAGCCGGGATCGACACATTGGGCCCATTTGCCCAAGGCGTTGCCATGTTGGACCTCTTCCTCGGCCCACTGGCGCACCACGTCGCACAGCGCGTCGTCCGCGATAAATACCCGACAAAGGTAGTGCGCGTATTCCCGGCCGTTACGCTCCACCAAGGCCGCAGCTTTGACGAGGGGCACGACCTCGGGTGCCACTTTCGCGACATCGAAGCTTCCCCAGTCGATATCCTCAATCCGCCAATGTTGCATGGTCCTACCCCTATCGAGACGAACCCGTGGCGACTTTGCCCAGATCGACCATGGGGCGCCAAGGCAATAAGTGCAACGCAGTGTTTCGGCAACAAGTGCCCGAGATTGCTCTTGCAGACATGCAGATATCTTTATATAAGAACGCCGAACCGAAATCGACCGATTGCAGGAGCGCGCACGCATGGCCACCGACCCCGACTATAAGGTCAAAGACTTCTCTCTGGCCGAGTGGGGCCGCAAGGAAATCTCCATGGCCGAGGATGAAATGCCCGGCTTGATGGCGATTCGCCGCGAATTCGGCCCGTCGCAGGTACTGAAAGGCGCCCGCATCGCCGGCTGCCTGCATATGACCATTCAGACGGCCGTGCTGATCGAGACCCTGACGCACCTCGGCGCCACGGTGCGTTGGTCGTCTTGCAACATCTTCTCGACCCAAGATCACGCCGCAGCCGGTGTCGCCGCTGCCGGGACTCCGGTCTTCGCCTGGAAGGGCATGAACGAGGACGAATTCAACTGGTGCATCGAACAGACCGTGCGCGGTCCCGATGGCTGGACGCCCAACATGATCCTGGACGACGGCGGCGATCTGACCGTGCTGATGCACCAGAAATACCCCGACATGATGAAAAACGTTAAGGGTATCTCGGAAGAGACAACGACCGGCGTACTCCGTCTGCGCGATATGGTGCGCGACGGCAAGCTGCTGAGCCCGGCGATCAACGTCAACGATAGCGTAACCAAATCCAAGTTCGACAATCTCTACGGTTGCCGCGAGTCGCTGGTAGACGGCATCCGCCGCGGCACTGACGTTATGATGGCCGGCAAGGTCGCCGTGGTGAACGGCTTCGGCGATGTGGGCAAAGGCTCCGCCGCGTCGCTACGCAATGCGGGCTGCCGCGTGATGGTGACCGAAGTCGATCCGATCTGCGCGTTGCAGGCGGCGATGGAAGGCTATCAGGTCGTCACCATGGACGACATGGCCGCGCACGGCGACATCTTCGTGACCGCCACCGGCAACGTGGGCGTAATCACAATCGACCATATGCGGGCGATGAAGCACCGGGCGATCATCTGCAATATCGGGCACTTCGACTCCGAGATCGAGATCGACGCCCTGCGCAACTACACTTGGGACAACGTCAAACCGCAAGTGGACGAGGTTGTGTTCCCCGACGGCAAGCGCCTAATCGTCCTGTCCGAAGGTCGCCTCGTGAACCTAGGCAATGCCACCGGCCACCCCAGCTTCGTCATGAGCGCCAGTTTCTCCAACCAAGTCCTGGCACAGATCGAGCTGTTCCATGCCCCGGCCGGCAAGTACAAACTGGACGTCTATACGCTGCCGAAGGCGCTAGATGAGAAAGTCGCGGCTCTGCATCTGGAGAAGGTCGGCGCGAAGCTGACCAAGCTGTCGCCGGCGCAGGCCGAATACATCGGCATCGGCACCAACGGGCCGTTCAAGCACGACCTGTATCGCTACTAGCCTACTCTACCACGATGCGCGGACTCGTTCCGTGCATCGTGGGACGAAGAAAAACGGATCAGATGGCGGCTTCGGCGAAAATACGACCGAGGTCGCCTTTCCATTCGCCGTTGTAGCGACTCAGCCAATATTCGGCCTGGGTCGGTGCGCCGGCTGCGATGTCCGCCACCGGATCGAGATAGATTGACTCGGTCTGCCCGTCAGCGTTTAGCCGGTTGCGCGCATTCAGGCCGTCCTGAGCAATGGCCACGACATCCCGCGCGAGATCGCGCATCGTGCCCCCCCTCCAGGATGTCGCGAGGCCCTGAACCGGCACGGCGGCCCGCATGATATTCGCTTCTTGCCATCCGGCCCCGCGCAATAGAGCCTCGGCCGCTGAAAGCGCGGCATCGTTATAGAGCAGCCCCACCCAAAGCGCCGATTGCGCCAACATCATATCCGCTCGGCCGGCATCGGCACCGCGCATTTCGACGAAGCGCTTCAGACGGACATCCGTGAAAGCGGTCGTGGAGTGATCGGCAAAATCGCCGATGGTCGGTTCTGCCCCTGTTTCATCGCGCATCTTGCCATTCATGAACTCCCGGAACGACCGGCCAGCGACGTCGATATAACGCCCGTCACGGTAGACGAAATACATTGGCACCGAATCAACCAGCCACTGGGCATAGCGTTCGAAGCCGAAGCCGTCCTCGAACATGACCCGGGGAATGCCGGAGCGTTCGTTGTCGGTATCGGTCCAGACGTGGGCACGGTTGGACAGCAAGCCATTCGGCTTCCCCTCCTTGAACGGCGAGTTCGCGAATAACGCTGTGGCCAGCGGCTGTAGCAACAGCGACACTCGCAATTTGCGGATCATGTCCTGCTCCGACGCGTAGTCCAGATTGACCTGGACCGTGCAGGTGCGGGTCATCATGTCGAGGCCGAGCGAACCGACCAGCGGCATGTAGCGGCGCATGATAGCGTAGCGGCCTTTGGGCATCCACGGCATCGCCTCTCGGGTGGCGAAAGGGTGGAAGCCCAACGGCGCGAACCCGACGCGCAACGGCTCCGACACCGCACGAACCTGCTCGAAGTGCCAATCGAATTCGGCTTTGCATTCGTGCATCGTGTCCAATGGCGCGCCGGACAGTTCGAGTTGTCCGGCTGGCTCCAGCGACACCGATGCGCCACCTTGCTTCAAGCCGATGACGTTTTCGCCGTCCATGATCGGCTCCGCGTCGTAGTGGCGGAGGCCACCTAGAACGTCGCGAATCGATCCCGGCTGGCCATCCGCCGGTAGGTACGGGGGCGACAGCCGGTCATCCAGACGGAAGCCGAATTTCTCGTGCTCCGTCCCAATACGGAACGCATCCGCCGGCTTACAGCCGACGGCTAAATAGTCGGCCATCTGTTGGATGGACGTGAGCGGAGTCGCGTCGCTATCGCCAGGGTTGGACATATTCTTCCCAAACGTCTCGGTTCGAAGATCGGCTTCTTAGCGGTAACCGGCCGATCGCAACAGGGCCAGCCCCACAACACACGCAGTCTCGGCCCGCAGCACCAGAGGACCGAGGGTCACAGGCGTTACAAACTTGTATCGCCGAAGCGCGTCAAGCTCCGCCGGGGTGAATCCCCCTTCCGGCCCAACCAAAAGAGCCCGCGGACCGGCCAAGGGTTCGATCGGTCCGACGCTCGCCCGCTCGATGGCCGCGAACAGAGTGCGATCCTCCGGCCAGGACTCCAACAACGCGGACAGCGGCCTAGGAGGCCGAATTTCAGGGACGGTAAGGCGCTCGCACTGTTCGGCCGCCTCGATCGCAATGGCATGCAAACGAGCCTCATTGACACGCGCGGCGTTGGTGCGTTCGGTGATCGTTGGCTGAATCGCCGACACTCCCAATTCAGTGGCCTTCTCGATAACCAGATCGGTGGTATCCCGCTTGAGCAGCGCGAACAGCAACCAAAGATCGCCCTCCGGTACCTGTGGCCGCCGCTGGGCATCCAAATGGTACACCACTCGATCCCGCCGCAGGGTCGCTATATAGGCGCGCCACTCCCCATCGCGCCCATTGAACACGCACACTTCGTCCCCCACGGTTCGGCGGATGACCGACCCGAGGTAGTGGGCCTGGCCGGCACTACCCGGGACGTCGGTACCCGACAGGAGGGGATGATCGACAAACAACCGAGGGATAGTTGACATTGGGGTGGACGGTTTCCGGTTGACCGAGGGGCAATGGCACGCACAGTAGCAGCAATGACCGCACATACCGACATTGTCGCGACCGGCTGGGTTTCCCGGCTACCGCGCGACTGGCTGCCCTACATCCTGCTCGCCCGGCTCGACCGGCCGATCGGCACTTGGCTGCTGTTCCTTCCGGGAGCATGGGGCATCCTGCTCTCGGCGCCATCGTGGCAGGACGCGACTTGGCTCATACTGCTGTTTGGCATTGGCAGTTTGGTCATGCGAGCGGCGGGGTGTGTCGTAAACGACTTGTGGGATCGTGACATCGACCGAATGGTTGCCCGCACAGCGGGACGGCCGCTAGCATCGGGCATGCTGCGACCGCGCCATGCGTTGGTATTCCTGGCATGTTTGCTCTTCGCTGGACTTATGGTGCTGCTGCAACTCAACCACCTATCGCAAATGCTCGGCGTCGCGTCGCTGGTGCTGGTTGGGCTTTACCCGTTAGCCAAGCGAATCACGTGGTGGCCCCAGTTGATGATGGGTTTCACCTTCGGGTTCGGCGCGCCCTTAGCCTACGCAGCGGGCGCCAACCGCCTGAATCTGGCCTGGGCACTGCTCTACGCGGCGGCGATTGTTTGGGACCTCGGGTTCGATACGATTTACGCCCACCAGGATCGCGACGACGATGCCTTGATCGGCGTGAAATCTACCGCTCGGCTTTTCGGCGAGAGCACCCGGCCATTCCTGGCAGCCTGCTATGCAGCAACAATCGCATTGCTCGCCATGACGGGCTGGATCGCTGGACTGAGTGCATGGTTCTACCCGGCGCTGCTGGTGCCAGCCGCGCTGCTGACCCGCCAGGTGGCAGTGTTGAATATCCACGACCCCGCCGGCTGCCTCCAGCTCTTCCGAGCGAACCGGGAGGTTGGGCTAGCCGTCGCATTGGCCTTTCTGGTGGGCCGTTTATGACAATCGCCCCCGCCGATTTCATCCAATCCAACACGGTCCTAACAACCAGCCCCATGGTCCCGGAAATTCCTCTGTGGTTGGCGACCGAAATCACCCCGATTTGGCAGGCAACCGAAGAGTGGCTGACCAGCAACGACACCGCCCCCCCGTTCTGGGCATTCGCTTGGCCTGGGAGCGTCGCCATGGCGCGGCATATTCTTGACAATCCCAGCTTGGTCGCGGGGCGGCGTGTGCTCGATTTTGCCGCCGGCTGCGGCCTCGCGGCCATTGCCTGCGCCAAGGCCGGCGCGTTGTCTGTCGAGGCCGCCGAAATCGACCCCATCGCCATCGCCGCGACTGGCCTCAACGCGGTTGTCAACGGCGTAACGGTCCACGCCCCGTTCGGCGACATCGTTGGCGCCGAAAACCGGTGGGACCTGATTCTGTGCGGCGACATTTGCTACGAGGCACCGATGACCAACCATATCGTGCCATGGCTAGCGCGCATGGCACAAACCGCCGAGGTCTGGATTGCCGATCCCGGCCGCACCTATCTTCCGTCCAGCGGATTGCAACCGTTCGCACGCTATATCGTGCCCACCTCACTGGAACTCGAGGACCGCCCGGAACGGGAAGTCGTGTTGTACCGGATGGTAGAGTTATGATTGCTTAATCGGCATTATCGGTGCCGACGGCTGTGTCAGCGGAAGCCAAACGGCGACCGTAGTGCCCACCCCAACCTCGCTGTCTATCGAAAGCTGCCCGCGATGGCGATTGACGATATGCTTCACGATCGCCAGCCCTAATCCAGTACCCCCGACCGCACGCGAACGCCCTTTATCCACGCGGTAAAACCGCTCGGTCAGCCTGGATATATGCTCGCGCGGAATGCCGGCGCCCCGATCCGATATGGAAATCGTCAGACCCGGCCGATTTGGCCACCGCCCCCCGGGCTGCGGACGCTCGACCTTAAGACCGATCGTACCGTCGTCGCCGCCATATTTTAGCGCGTTATCGAGCAGGTTTTGTACAACCTGAGCAATTTGGTCGGCGTCGCCGACAATTTCAGGTAGACCTTCGGCGATTTGTAGATCGATCCGAGTACTGCGCGGCACCAGCCGCGGTTCGAACCCAGCCACAAGGTGACCTATCGATGCCTTCAAATCGACACGCTCGGACGGCGGTTGGTGCTCGGTCAACTCGATTCGGGACAGGCTGAGCAAATCGTCGATGAGACGGTTCATCCGAGCGCCCTGCTCGGCCATGATACCGAGAAACCGTTGCTGTGCGGAGGGATCGTCGGCCGCGGAGCCACGCAATGTTTCGACAAAACCGATCAACGATGTCAGCGGGGTTCGTAGTTCATGGCTCACATTAGCGACGAAATCAGCGCGCATACGCTCTACTAATCGCTCCCGTGTACGATCCGATAAAACAACGATTGCACGGCCGCCATCGGCTAGCGGAGGGTCCATCGGCACCACGGATGCCTGGACGTCGCGTTCCATCGGTGCCGGCAAGGTCAATTCGGCTGTCTGGACGGTGCCCGACGCGAAAGTGCGGTCGATCGCCCCGCGCAAACCGGGATGGCGAAGGACCGCCGCCATATCGTCCCCGTACGCCGAACGAGCAGCCGCGTTTGCACGCCGCACGGCCCCATCCCCGGCAAGTACAATCAATGGATCGGGCAAATGCTCGAGGATCAACGCATCCGCCCGACGCAGCTGTTCGACCAACACTGCTCGGGGGGCCATTCTACGCGCCAGATTGTCGATCTCTCGACCCAGCGTACCCATCACGACCGGCTCCCTCCCAGCGATGGACATGTCCAAAGTTTGGTCGGCGGCCAGTTTGCGAATCGAATCGGACAAAAGGCGTTGATCGCGCAGCACAATCGCGACGAAGGCCATCGCGACCGCAGCGACGATGGCACCAATGCCGGCAGCAGCCCATGGCTGAATCCATCCCACGACGGCCGCACCGAACAAACCGATCGCCGGCAGGCCGGCAATACTCGCGGCGAGACTAAACATCGGATCTCTCAGTTTGAGCCGAACGGCGGCATGTCGGCCAAAAACTCCCGTGTCCTAGCAACGGCCTGCGCAAGACCGACACGCTGGACTGTCACGCCAGCCGGGAACGCCGAAACGATACGACTGGGAGTCTGACGATCGAGAAGCACAAAAACGCCCCGGTCGGAGGCGCGCCTAATCAAGCGTCCAAACGCCTGCCGCAGCCGCAGCCGCGCGATTCGGTCATCGTAGCCTTTCGGATCGCCTTCGGAGAGATGGACCCGGCGCTCGCGGTGCAAGATATCCGGACGCGGCCAGGGCACTTTCTCAAATACCACCAACCGCAAGGCACGCCCCGGAACATCGACCCCATCGCGCATGGCGTCGGTTCCAAGTAGGCAACTTTCTTCCTCGGTCCGGAATATGTCGACCAATGTGGCATTGCCCATTGCGTCGACGTGCTGCGCGAACAAGGGAATACCGGCGGCTTCGAGCTCTGGTGCAATCCGCTCGTGCACGGCGCGAAGGCGCCGGATCGCCGTAAACAGGCCCAGCCCCCCGCCACCGGACGCAAGAAAGAGCGCGCGGTAGGCCGCTGCCAGTTGGTCGATATTGCCGCCGCCCACATCGCTCACGACGAAAGCACGCGTCTGCGCAGCGTAATCGAACGGCGAGGACACCGCCGTCCGAATAGCGGGCGACGGCAAATGTCGCGCCCCAACCCTGGCTTCGGCAGCGGCCCATGCGGATTCTGGGTCGCCATCCCCTGAGTCGCGCAATGTGGCCGAGGTCACCACCATCCCTTGGGCCGGTGCCGCCAGCGTCGCGGCGAAGGGAACCGTTGGATCGAGCCAATGGCGATGCAACCCGACATCGACGTCGCGATTCCCGTCGCGCCGGTCGATCCGCAAATAAAGGATATGGTCCGGTCTTTGCCCCGGTTCGTTCGGCGGGTCCGTCAACGCCCGCAGCATACTCTGCCACGCCGACAATGGATTGAGCGCGCGTCGCGTCAGCGACCGACATACCGCCTCGATTCGTACACGCGTCGTTGCGTCCATATCTTCGGCTTCGTCGTCGAGACGTTCCATCAGCCGGTTGCACAACGTCGTCGCGGGTTCCGCGACGCGGCCCAATGCGCGAGCGAGGGAACTGGAAGACGCCGCAACATCGATGGCGACCGGAAATACGTCGCACTCCAGGGCACCCCAAGCGGCGGGACGGCCCGGAGCGTCATCTGCTTTGCCAACCCGAGCAAGCACCTGGCGATGCACCGATTTGAGGAACACCTCGGTCGGATTCACGCGGGTCGCCTCGACACCCGTCAATTCGGGATCGGCTTCGGTCAGGCGCTGCGGCCAGCCGCCCGCAGGCAGCGCACGTGCAGCCTGTAGCAAAGCATCGAGCGGCGCTTCCAGGTTCGGGCGTCCGGCGACAAGTTCCTCGATCCGACGCCGTAAGCCGCGTGCTCGGGAGCGCCCGCCCTCCGCGCCCAATAACCAACGCCGCAGTTCGGCGGTTTCCAACCCTGACAAAACGGCCGAGAATGCGGAATCGGCCGCATCGAAAAGGTGATGGCCTTCATCGAAAACGTAGCGCGTTGGTACTGCATTGTCGTCGAGGCCACCCCAGGCTGCCTGCGTCATGACCAGCGCGTGATTCGCGACGACCAGATCGGCAGTTTTAGCGCGGCGAATCGTGTGTTCCACGAAGCAACGACGCCAATGCGGGCAGGCGGAATGAATACACTCGCCCCGCCGGTCGGCCAGGGCTGCGATTGCCATCTGACCTTGCAGTTCCCCCAGCCAGCCCGGCAGATCTCCGCCTTGAATATCGCCATCGGCGCTGGATGTGGCCCAACGGGAGATCAATCCGAGAAGAATTGCTTGCGAGAAGGCCATCCCGCCCGTCGCACCCATCACCGCGTCTTCCAGGTTCAGCAGGCAGAGATAATTCTCCCGCCCCTTGCGCACGACGACCCGCTTCCGGCGTTCGGTTATGTCTGGAATCAGCTTGTTAAGCTCGGCATCGATCTGCCTCTGGAGATGACGTGTGAACGTGCTGATCCAAACCGGTCCACGATTCTTTTCCGCCCACACGCTGGCTGGCGCGAGATACCCTAAGGTCTTGCCCGTGCCCGTGCCTGCCTCAGCCAAGACGACATGCGGATCGCCCCGGACCTCTCTCGGGGCAAAGGCAGCGGTCACCGCTCCGGCGTAATCGCCCTGGCCTGGCCTTTGCTCCGCCCCGGAGCCGAGCAGAGCGGCGAGGCGAGCCCGTGCTTCGGCTTCGCTAACCGGATGGGACGACGGCGGCGGCAAGGGCGCGGCGTCTTCCCATTCCGGCAATTTCTTCCAGATTTTCAGGGCCTCGTTAGTGGCGACTTCTGCTTCCCGGCCGAGCGCGACGGCGACATATGGCGCCCAACCCCAGCCTGCCTTGCCCATGTAGGCCGCCAGCCCCGCAGCGTCGCGATTGAGCAGTGTATCGCGGGCCTGCCGCAGCCGATTGAGCATCACCGCAGCCAACTCGGGAAGCAAGGCTGCCTCGGCATCCAATCCACCACCCTTATATGGATGCTCCAACGCGAGGGCGAGGCCCCGGACAGTCGGAGCGGTGGCACAGGCAGGATACACGAACGCGAATAGTTCTAGGAGATCGAACGCAGGGCCGGGTCGCAGATTGAGCCGCCGAAAGGTCGCGGGGGCGTGCACCAACAGCGGCGGCGGCAGACCCCGCAAAAACACCCCGGCCTCGGCGGTGGTAATCGTCAACAACTCTCCATCCGAGGTGAGCACGGCGCTACGACCATGCCCAACCGCGATCGATGGCCCGGGCGGTAAGGGAATTGATCGGTGCACAACGCTCCCTTAGCCATAAACGCCTCTCGACGCCACTGTATTGCCCGGTCGGGCTCGCAGCCGGCGCGAGAAGAAAAATTACCGAATTAAGAAAAAATGCTTGACCACTCGCCCCAAAAAAGCCTATACCTTTTTACATAATGGCGGTTTACGCGGTGAACACGCTTTGGCGTCTCCGACGCCATCGTGGATAATTACTCGATTATCGCCGTACGGTACAATATATTTCCGCCATTTCATTTTACACCAAATATCGACTGTTGCTCGTCGGCTTATTAACTGGCGTCGTCGGGCAACAGTTTCCCCTTACATTCATATGCGATGTCAATCAGCGTTGAATAGTTTCCAGGGAACAGCGTCCAAAAATTTCCAGTTTG
>JBAXFK010000154.1:0-11293 GCA_037139955.1 Rhodospirillales bacterium | reverse complement strand
GCGGGCGATCGCGATTGATGCGGGACCCCGAGAGCGTCGCGATACCTTCGACATCGAACAGATTTTTCACCGCGAAGGGTACGCCCTTCAACGGCAGAGCGGATGGCGAGGCGTCCAATGCCGCCGCCTTCGCCGTCGCCCGCTCCGCAGTAACGGCGGTGAAGGCATTCAGCGTTGGGTTGAGTTCGGCGATCCGCGCCAGTGCAGCCTCGACCGAGGCGACCGCGCTCATGCTCGGAAGACCGGGGCCGGGTCGGCTTCGTCCGGCAATGGAAACGAGTCGACCGACGCGGCCAACCGCAGTGTCACCTCTAGATTCGCTAAAATACTCGAACGCCACTTCGGGTCGATGGGGATGCCGAGCAGCCGCGTGCCGGCGTCGATCAGGGCCTCGTGGTCGGTCATTTGTCTCTCCCGATCCAGGCGCGCCAGCCGCCATAGGATGTGATGTCTTGGGCATCTGCGACGCCGGAGGCCTCGGCCAGGAAGCCCATGCACGGCCCATCGTCCAGCGCGACGGTGCCGAAACCCAATGGAGCCGGCACTTGCGCCAGCAAAGCGCCGATGGCGATGGTAGGCAGTGCCCAGACCTCGCCCGAGATTGCAGCCCCGTTGGCGGCACGCAACATGCCGGGCCGTTGGCCGAGCGCGAACAAACGATAGGCCGGTTCGGTGTTGGCAACTCGGATGAACCGCCCGTCGAGGTCGGCGATCTGTCCGTTCAGTGGCAAGCCGGCCATATGACCGCCGACGCAGAACAGAGCGGTTTCGTCCGGTCCCACCGGATCGGCGGCGGCTGGGGGCGGCAAAGGCATTCCGGTTGCTCCGACAGTGGCGGACAAGGTGCGGTGGACCCGGTCGGCCAGGGCGGCCAACTTGCCCTCGGACCACGCGGGCCCGATCAAGGTGACGCCGACCGGCAGTCCGTCGCTCCCGAATCCGGCGGGTACGGCGATGGCTGCGAGGTCGCACAGATTCGCGAAATTCGTGAAAGTGCCCAGTCGGCTATTGGGTCCGATCGGATCGGCCGCCAACTTGGCGAGAGTCGGACAAAAGGGCGCGGTCGGTACCAGCAGGGCGTCGCAGTCCCGGAACAGGGTCATCGCCAGGCGTCGCGCCTGCGCCAATTTGTGAAAGGCATGGAACGCATCGACGGCACCACGCTGTCTCCCGGCCTCAAGAATTGCGCGGGTGGTTGGGTGGCAATCCTCTGCGTTCGACACTAGGAAATTCGCCAAAGCTGCCGTGCGTTCGGCCACCCATGGCCCGTCGTAGAGCAGTCGTGCGATCTCCAGGAAGGGCGCGATATCGATGGGTTGGGCGTCAAGCAGCGCCGCCGCTCGAGCGGTGCCGGCGGCGACGTCGGGTGTGCAGAGATCGCCGATCGCGGCAACGCGCACCCGCATTTTGTCCGAAGCGGCGAAACGGCGTAGATGCGGGAACGGGGCTTGTCGGGAATAGGGATCGTCGATGTCGAACCCAGCCGCGACCCGTTGCACCGCCAGCGCGTCGTCGACGGATCTTGCAAACACCGAAACGGTGTCGATGGACCGGCAGGCCGGCACCATGCCGCGGCTGGAAATGCTGCCGATTGTCGGCTTCAACCCAACGATATTGCCGAACATCGCCGGCACCCGGCCGGAGCCGGCGGTGTCCGTACCGAGGGAGAATGTAACGATCCCGGCGGCCACTGCGCAGGCCGAACCCGACGACGATCCGCCCGGCACACGCGCCGGATCGAACACATTGCGCGGAACGCCGTAGGGGCTGCGCACGCCGACCAGACCGGTGGCGAATTGGTCTAGATTCGTTTTCCCAATCAATATCGCCCCGGCGTCCAGCAGCCGCCGCACGCTTGGCGCATGTGCGTCCGGGGTGAAGGCGAAGGCCGGGCATCCGGCCGTGGTGGGCATGCCGGCAACATCGATATTGTCCTTCACCGCGAAGGGCACGCCCCAAAGCGGGCGTCCGCGCGGTCCCTCGGCCGCCAGTTGCTTCGCCCGCGCAAGAACCGCCGCGTCGGGCACACCTGCGATCCACAACGCGGAATCGTCGTGTGCTCGGTTCGCGGCAATGGCGGCCTGGGCGGCTTCGATGGGGTCGGCGACGGCGAGGCTCATGCCTGCTCCTGCGGTGGGTGCGGAATTGCGGCGATGAGCTCGCGCGTATAATCCTCGGTCGGGGCTTCCAACACTTGTTGGGCGGTGCCTTGTTCGACAATGCGGCCGGCGCGCATGACGACGACGCGGTCGCACATCAGGCGCACGACGTGCAAATCGTGGCTGACGAATAAATAGCTTATGCCGAGGGTCCGTTTCAGATCCTCCAGCAGGTTCAGCACCACAGCCTGTACCGAAACGTCCAACGCGGCGGTCGGCTCGTCCAGGATTACTAAATCCGGTCGCAGAGCGATGGCGCGAGCAATACCGACGCGGGCTTTTTGGCCGCCGGACATCTGGTGTGGAAAGCGATCCAGCAGGTCGATGGGCAAGCCGACTTGCCGCGCCAAAGCCTCGCACTGGGCGCGTAGGTTCTTAGAATCGCCCATGCGCAGGATCGGATCGGCGATTGAACGGGCGGCGGTGAAGCGGGGATTGAGGCTGTCGGTCGGGTCCTGGAACACCATCTGGATACGCCGGCGCATCGGATGCCGAGCGAAATCGCGGGCGGGAATGTCGCTGATGGTTTCGCCGTCGAATACGATGCGGCCCTCTGTTGGGTCGAGCAGGCGCATGATTGCCATTGACGTCGTGGATTTGCCGCAGCCGGATTCGCCGACCAGACCGACGCTTTCGCCGCGGTCGATATGCAGATCGATGCCGTCTATCGCGTTGGTTTCGCCGTAACGTTTGACCAATGCGCTGACTTGCAACAGTCGGCCGGGCACGACTGGGGCCATTTCGGGCAGCGGCCTCGGGTTGGTCACGAGGTCGCGCAGTCCGATGCCGGGCCGTGGCGTCGCGCGCACTAACCGTTGCGTGTACGGGTGCTTCGGTGCGGTGAAAATCGTCGCGGCGGGCGCGGCTTCCACCACCTTGCCTTTCTCCATCACCATCACCGTATCGCAATATGTCGCGGCGAGGCCGAGGTCGTGGGTGATCAGGATCGCCGACATGTTGCGTTGACGGGTCAATTCCGTCATCAATTCCATCACCGCTTTTTGTGTCGTGACGTCCAGGCCGGTGGTGGGCTCGTCGGCGATCAGCAACTGCGGCCGGCAGGCCAATGCGAGTGCGATGACCACCCGTTGGCACATGCCGCCCGAAAGTTCGAAGGGAAAGGCGCGATATCGTTCCTCGGGCCTAGAGATGCGGACTTGTGCGAGCATGGCAACGGCTTTGCCGTGGGCGTCGCGGCTGGTGGCTTGGTTATGACGGATCAGTACATCTTCGATCTGCTCGCCGATTTTACGAATGGGGTTGAGCGCGGCGCGCGGATTTTGGAATACCATCGAGATTTCGCGGCCGCGCAGATCGCGCATTTCGGATTCCGCTGCGTTGTGCAACGGTATTCCGGAAAATACCACGCTACCCGCCGCGATATGCCCGGCGCGATCCAGTATTCGCATGACCGCATAGGATGTAACGGATTTGCCCGATCCGGATTCGCCGACAATGCCCAGCGTTTCGCCCTTTGCCACGGTCAGATCGATTTCGTCCACCGCCCGCACGGTGCCGCGGCGGGTGGCGAATTCTACGGTCAGGCCGCGCACGTCCAGAAGCGGGGGGGATCCGTCCATCGTTAGGTCCGCCGCTGCGGGTCGACGATATCGCGTAACCCATCGCCGAGAAGGTTGAAGCAAAACACGGCTAACATCAGCGTCAGGCCGGGGAAAAGCGCGGTCCACCACTCACCGGAAATGATGCCGGCCGCGCCCTCGGCGACCATGATCCCCCATTCCGGCGTCGGGGGCCGAACGCCGAGGCCGATGAAGGACAAGCCAGCGGCATTCAGGATAGCGTAGCCCATCGTTAACGACATCTGCACCACCACGATCGGCAAGATATTGGGCAGTATGTGAAACAACAGGATACGTGTGTCGGTGTTACCGGCGAGCCTAGCCGCCATGACGAAACCGGCATCGCGTCTGACATTCGCCTCCGCTCGGGCCAACCGAGCATAGAGCGGGAAATTCACCACCGCCGTCGCGATGACGATATTCGTGACGGTATTGCCGAGCGCGGCGACGATGCCCATGGCCAAAACGAAGAGCGGAAAGGCCATGATGGTATCGGCCAATCGTCCGACGATCTTGTCGGTCCAGCCACCGAAATATCCGGCCGCAATACCGGACAGGCCGCCGGCGGCGAACACGACGATGACCGAACTCAACGCGATGGTCATATCCAGCCGAGTGGCGGCGACGACGCGGCTGAATATATCGCGGCCGAGTTGATCGGTACCGAAAAGATGTTTCGCCGAGGGCGCGACGAGGGAGGCGCTGCTATCGGTGGCCAAGGGATCGTAAGGCACCAGCAACGGCCCGAACACGGCGGCGAGCAGCAGCAGAACGAACAAGGCGAAGGCTACGCCGGTGACCGGGTTTTCGCCGATGAGGTGGCGCGCGTGTCGGAGCGTGTCGGTCATCCCTCCAGCCTTATGCGGGGATCGATCAGGCCGTAGACGATATCGATGCCCAGGTTCAGCAACAAATAAAGCACCGCCATGACTAAAACGAATCCCTGCACGGGGGCGTAGTCGGACACGATCAGCGCTTCCACCGCGTAGGACCCGATGCCGGGCCACGCATAGACTTTTTCCACCAAGACGCTGGCACCGAGCAGGAAGGAGAAAACCATGCCGAGGGTGGTGATGACCGGCAATACGGCGTTGCGAAATGCGTAGGCCATGACAACAGTGTAGGGCGATAATCCTGCCGCGCGGGCGGTGCGGACGAAATCCGATCCTAGCACGGAAAGCATGGCACCGCGGGTCATGCGGGCGATCGGGGCGAGGGCGAAAATCGCCAGTGTCAGGGCCGGCAGAATTAACTGCGCGGCGGTCGAACGAAATGCCGCACCATCGCCTGCGATCAGTGTATCGAACAGGAAAAACCCGGTGATAGTCGGGGGCGTGGTAGCGAAGACGTCGATGCGCCCGATGGGGGAGGGGGACCACCCCAGCACGTAATAAAACACATAGACCAGTAGCAGGCCGGTGAAGAATACCGGCAACGAGACCCCGGCCGTCGCGACCACGCGGCACAGATGGTCGATCCAGGATCGTTCGTGCAACGCCGCTAAAATCCCCAAGGGAACCGCGATCGTCACGGCGAGAAACAGCGCGATGAATATCAACTCGGCCGATGCCGGTAGGCGGGCCAGCATATCCGCCAAAACTGGCTGTCCGGTGGTGAGCGAACTCCCGAAATTCCCATGCACGAGGTCGGCGATATAATGCAGAAATTGCACTGGCAGCGGCTGATCGAGCCCCAGTTTGGCGCGAATTTCGGCGATCGCGCTGGGCGTCGCCGCCGGCCCGGCGAAATACGCAGCGGTGTCGCCGGGCAGCACGCGTGTCAACAGGAATGTCACTACGATCACGCCCGCGACGCTTGGCAGCGCTGTCGCCATTCGCCGAGCGATGGGGCGAAAGGCGGACATCGCTCAGGCCTTGACCAGGCTGCGATAATCCAATCGACGATGGAACCAATATCGGTAACCGGAGATATTCGGTTGCATCGCGACGTTGACATAGGGTTGATAGAGCGGAATGCGTGGCATGTCTTTAAATGCGAGATCGACGAAACCTTTGACATTTGTTTCGTAGCCGCCAGTGTCCCCCGTTGCGCCCGCCGTGCGCGCATTGCCGATGAACGTGTCCATCTCGGTGGATTGGTAACTCATGGTGTTGAAGACCGAGTTTTGTCCGTGGTAGCACCAGAAGAAAAAGTATTCTGGATAATCCAGCCAACCGGAAAACACGTTGGTATAAAGCGGCATGACCTTCTTATTCAGTTCGGCACGCCAATTTGCGCCGGGGATTTTGTTCAGTGTCGCCTTGATGCCGATTTTCGCCAGACTTTCTTGCATTAGAACGCAAATCGGCTCGTTAACATCGGCGAAACCGAGGTCGAAGGATAACGTGGTTTCGAACCCGTCGGGGTAACCGGCTTCCTTCATCAGGGCTTTGGCTTTGTCGAGGTCGGTGTTGTAGCCGTGCGGCTGCGGCCAGATTGCTTTCGTAACAGGACCCGATCCGCCGAACATCGGCTTGCCCAGGCCGAACAGCACGATATCCACGATTTGTCGGTAAGGCACCGCGTAAGCGACGGCTTGTCGAACTTTGGGATTGTCGAACGGCGGTTTGGTGACATTCATGCCGAGGTACTGAATGCCATTGCTATAAGGCGTGGACATCAGCTTAAGCTTGCCCTCCGCCTTCATTTCGGAAAAATCTTTAGCGGGCAGATCGTAGGAAATATCGGCGTCGCCGCGTTGCAGCAGCGCCCGCCGGTTGCCCGACGACGGCACCATGCGCCAGATCACGCGTTTGATGGATGGCAGTTTGCCGCCTTTCCAGAGCTCGTTGCGCTCTAGGATGACTTCGGTGCCGGCGGTCCATTTGGTCACTTTATACGCGCCGCTACCGGCGGTGTTCTGCTTGGTATAATTCAAGCCCCAGGGGTCTTCGGCGGTGGCGTTCTTTTTCACCAATTCGGAATTCATCACGCAGGGCACGATGACGGCAAGATCCGGAATCGTCAGGCGGTCTTTGCGCAGAAAATCGACCCGAATTGTTCGGTCGTCGACGACAACGAATTGTTCCGGCTTTTCCAGACTGCCGGCTTTCATCTGAAATGTCGGGAAGCCGCCGACCGAAACCGACCGATCCAGCGACCACTTAACATCCTTGGCGGTCACCGGGGTGCCGTCTTGGAACACGGCGTCTTTTTTCAATACAAACGTCGCGGACATCTCGCCGACGGTGAAATCCTCGGCCAATTCGGGCACGATCTTGTCCCGGTCGTAATAGGGTGTGCCGTCCGGCATCGTTTTCGCCGCGTGCGTCAGCAACCGGTCGTAGCAATTCCACGATACTTCATAGCCCGGAACGTTGGTGCCGACGCCGTGGATGTCGAGGTTGTTCGGTCCGCTCTCGGATACGATCAACAAGGTTTCCGAGCGCGATTGCGCTTGGGCCGAACCGTGAACCGCCGGAGCGGCGAGGCTGGCCGTCGTGGCCAGGAAGGTGCGTCGTTTCATATTGGACCCCCGCGAGCATCGGTATCGGCACGCGGGAACCTTCGATGCGAATATCGTGCCAGCCCCGATCCCCGCCGTCGCGCTGTGCTGGGGCGCCGTGCTGCCTAGCGTCCGGTCAGGTTGAACAATAAACAGCCATTGCATCCGGGCAGACGCGCCCGTAACACCCGCCTTTCTGTCCCGTAACCTCCTTTTGTCCTGAAGCGACGGAATGAAACCGATGTCCTCCATCCCGATCCGTCAGGCCGCATTGTTGGTGGGCGGGCGCGGCACCCGCCTCGGCTCGTTGACCGAAACGATGCCGAAGCCCTTGGCCCCTGTTGCCGGCCGGCCCTTCCTGGATTGGCAGATCGAGGATGTGGCGCGCTACGGTGTGACTCGTATTACGCTGCTCGCCGGTTATAAGGCCGAGCAAATCGTGGACCGCTATGCGGGGCGAACCGTTCTCGGCGCGACGTTGGAGGTGTTGGTGGAACCGGAACCTCTGGGCACCGCTGGCGCCATTCGCCTGTTCGCCGACCGGTTCGACGACACCTTCTTCCTGATGAACGGCGATACCTTGTTCGATGTCGATCTGCACGACCTTCCCCTTCGCACGCACGGGGCGGTGGCGACGCTGGCATTGCGCCGAACCGCGCCGGGCGGGCGCTACGGCACGGTCGATCTGGCGCCGGACGGGCGGGTGACCGGCTTCCTGCCGCGCAGCCCGGATCGCGACGGACCGATCAATGGCGGCATCTACGCCATGGATCGGCGCATCGTCGATTGGATCGGGCCGGGTGCGGTCAGTATGGAAGCCGATGTCTTCCCCCGTCTCGCCGAGGCCGGGTTGCTGCGCGGCGCGCTCTACGACGGCGCATTCATCGATATCGGCATTCCCGAGGATCTCGAACGGGCGCAAACCCTGATCCCCGACATGCAGCGCGGTAAGTAACCCCGTGCGAGTCGCTATGCCGCCGCGCCTGATTGTTGCCGATCCTGGCCTGCGAGGTCTGCTGGGCCACCATTTCGCCTATTCGCTGGCCGTGGCCGAGGCCGCCCAACTGACGGGTATCGCGCCGGTCGTGCTGGCGTCGGCCGCGTTTCGCGAAACTCTGCCCGGCGGTATCGCCTGCCGGCCATGCTTTGCCGCTGGCTACCAATCGGCCGGGCAAGGCGGGTCGCTCAGGCGTGCCGTTTTCGGCCTTGGCAGCCGGTTACCGGCCCCGCTCGCCCAGTTCGTCGCGCCGCCGTTCCGGGCGATGCGGCGGGCGATGCGGCGGTCCAATCCCGACGGATTCGCGGCGGAGCTTGCGTTGGCACTGGTCGGCCTCGGCGATACCTCGGCCGATCTGGTGCTGTTGCATTCCGTCTCCGCGAACAATTTGGCGGGGTTGGCATCGGCATTGCGGCCCGACAGCCTGGGGGTGCTGGCGGTGGTGCTCCGCCGCACGCCGGACGACATGGATCGCGACGACGCCGGTCCCCAACCCACTGCGGCAATCCTCTCCGAACTGCGAGCGGTGCTCGGCGTCAAATTGCGCCTGTATGCCGATAGCGGCGCGCTTGCGCGGATGTGGTCCCGCGCAACTGCGCAAGCCGTGCGAGAGGCGCCGCTGCCGATCGTGGCCCCTCCGGTGCGGGACGACACCCCGAGCGCACCGCCGCATTTGGTGTTCGCGGGCGGTGCTCGGGCAGAGAAGGGGTACGGTTTGTTGCCCGACCTCGTCCGGTCGATGGGCAGTACGGCGCGGTTCACCATCCAAAGCGGGCCTGTCGGTGCGGGCGACGATCCGATCGTGCAGCAGGCCCATCGGCAATTGCGCGCTGCGGCAGGGTCCGACCTTGCACTGGTGGAGCGATCGCTATCGCCGGACGAGTATATGGCGTTGATACAGTCCGCCGACCTGCTGCTATTGCCCTATCGCGCGCACACCTACGGCCCTCGATCCTCGGGCATTTTGGCGGAGGCGCGTGCCATGGGCGTCCCCGCAGTGGTGCCGGCGGGTTGCTGGATGGAGGACGAAGTGGGGCCTGAGCCGAGGCTCGCATTCGCGTCGGATGGTGCATTTGCCGAACGGGTGCGCTGGGCTGTCGCGCATTTGTCCGACCTACTGCCTGCCTATGCGGCCAGCGCGCCGCAGTGGCGGCAGGCGCACTCCCCAGCGGCGCTACTCGCACGATTGTTATCGCCGACGTCCTAGTACCGGTTGCTCCAGAGCTTTTGCTATTTGTTGCCTCTGCTCGGTGTTTCTGCCAGAGAGGCGCCGCTTCGGCCGGGGGCGCGATCGTTTGAAGGATGGTTTTATGCGGGTTTTGGTCACGGGTGGCGCCGGCTACATCGGTTCCATGCTAGTGCCAGCGATGTTGCAGCGCGGTTGGCACGTGACGGTTCTCGACACTTTCTCCGCAGGCGATACATTCCTGGCGCATTGCTGCGCCGATCCCAATTTCGAACCGGTGCGTGGCGATTGCCGCGATATGGCGGTGGTGCAGCCCTTGCTGGCTAAAACCGATGTCGTGATTCCCTTGGCCGCGCTTGTCGGCGCCCCGCTTTGCGCGCGCGATCGAATCGGTGCGACCTCGCTGAACCGCGATGCGGTGGTCGATCTCATGCAGCGCGTGTCGAAGCAGCAACGGGTTGTCTACCCCACCACTAATAGCGGCTATGGCGTGGGGGAAGGCAACGCCTTCTGCACCGAGGAAACGCCGCTGCGTCCCGTTTCTTTGTATGGCACGACCAAGGTCGAAGCCGAAAAGGCGGTGCTGGATAGCGGTGTCGGTGTCACCCTGCGATTGGCGACGGTGTTCGGCATGGCGCCGCGCATGCGCTTGGATTTGCTAGTGAACGACTTTACGTGGCGCGCTGTGAACGACAAGGCGCTGGTGCTGTTCGAAGCGCATTTCCGCCGTAATTACATTCATATACGAGATGTCGTGAAAGCATTCATGCATTCCTTGGACAACTACGACGCGATGCGGGGTGAGCCGTACAACGTCGGCTTGTCCGAAGCGAACCTGTCGAAATTGCAATTGTGCGAGCGCATTGCTCGGCATGTGCCCGGTTTCGTTTATTTGGAAGCACCGATCGGCGAAGACCCCGATAAGCGCGACTATGTTGTGTCCAACGACAAGCTGGAAGCGACCGGTTGGCAACCCGATCATGGGTTGGATGCTGGCATTCAGGAATTGATCAAGGGCTACCGCATGCTGCGCAACGGGCGTTTTGCCAATGTCTGAGCAATGGCTGACTGTCCCGCCGCCGGGGCATATGTTGGATATGGCATGCCGCTGTTGCGGCGACCGCGCGGTCGAACTGGTCATCGATTTGACCGATCAACCGCATTGCAACCGGCTGGTTCGCCCCGACACGCCCGCGAACGCCGAACCGCGCTTTCCTCTGCGCGTGGGGTTTTGTCGAGTTTGCACGATGGTGCAAATCGATCACACGATTCCGAAGGAGTCGATGTTCTCCGATTATCCTTATGTATCCGGTACGACCAAGACATTGCCGGCGCATTTCGCCGACACCAGCCGTCGCATCGCGGATGCCTATGGATTGGGTCCGAAAGACCTTGTGGTCGATATCGGCAGCAACGACGGCACTTGGTTGAAGCAGTATGTCTCGTTCGGTTGTCGCGTCCTCGGTGTGGAAGCCGCCGGTAACGTAGCCGATCTCGCAAAAGCCGCCGGCGTCCCGACATGGGAACGTTTTTTTAACGAAGACTGTGCAAACGATATTCTGGCCGAGCACGGCCCCGCCAAGATCGTTACTGCCGCAGGGGTGTTTTTTCATCTGGAGGAATTGCACAGCGTTGTCACCGGCATCGAGAAGCTGCTGACCGACGACGGGGTGTTCGTCGTACAGGCGATCTATCTCGGCGGCATGGTGGAAAACACTGCCTTCGATCAAATCTACCACGAGCATCTGTGTTATTACACGTTGCGATCGCTGTCCGAATTGTTGGAACGGCACGGGCTGGAAGTGTTCGAAGCGACGTTGGTGCCCATTCATGGCGGCACGATCGAGGCCCATGTCGCGCGCAAAGGCCGCCGTCCGATCGGCGTTAGCGTCAGGGCCATGCAGGCGGACGAGATCAGCAAGGGCT
>JBAXFK010000153.1:0-11310 GCA_037139955.1 Rhodospirillales bacterium | reverse complement strand
GCGGATCGCCGCAGCGGCTTAAACCAGGTGTCCGCGAAACCGGCAGCAGCTCAAACCGAGGCCGATGGCACGATGCCGGTACCTTATATAACGGCCGATCCGACACAATCGGCGAACTGGCGAACCACCATGCCGGATCGGCAACAAGCCCGCGTCGGGCTTGTATGGGCCGGCAATCCCGAACGCACCCGGATGGACCGCCGACGCTCGGTGCCACTGGCAGCGTTAGCGCCGTTGATGACGGTGCCAGACGTGTCGTTCGTCTCGCTCCAGAAAGGCAAGGCCGCAGCCGACCTCGACACTGTGCCGTTCGGCAGCCGCATTCACGACCCGACCGCAGGCCTGAACGACTTCGCCGATACTGCGGCACTGATTGCGGAACTCGATCTGGTGATCGCTGCCGATACCGCCGTCGCGCATCTGGCAGGGGCGATGGGGAAGCCGATTTGGCTATTGAATCGTGCCGATACTTGCTGGCGATGGGGGCTCGAGCGAACCGATAGCGTCTGGTACCCGGCCCTACGCCAGTTCCGACAGGAAACTGCGGGGGATTGGGCGAGCGCGGTCGCCCAAGCCGCCCAGGCATTGCCGATATTCGTGGCGGCACGGACGGGATGAAGGAACATGACCGACGCCGATAAATCTGCCCGCCGTTAACCCTTCTTTAACCCTTTCGCGTCACACTGCCCGTGTCACTTCCTCTCGGGCACTATGCAACCACCAGCCGACCATCCCCCGATTGCCGGGCGCTACACCGTCGACCCAACCAAGCCGCTCCCGGGCGCCGGGGGCGGTTTGACAGCCTTCGCAGCGTCCGATCTGCGGACCGGGCGCCGCGACCTGATGGCGGTTTCGGTCGATCGCGCGGCGCCGGCGCGCGCGAGCGTGCTGCGGGATTTGAACGACGCGGTGGACAATCTGCTCGTCCCCCTCGCCGCCGGCCCCGGTCCGGGTCCCAACAATGCATCCGCCTACTACATCGTCTGCCCAGCGCCACCCGGCCCCGCACTCAGCTTGGTCGGGAAACCCTGGCCGGAGGCGGCGTTGGTCGCCCAAGTCCTCCGCCCCGCTGCCCTGGTCCTTCGGCAGTTGGAAACACGCCGTCTGACCCACCGCAGCATTCGCCCGGATAATGTTTTCCAGTCCGCATCCGGTCAGCCAGTCGCATTCGGCTGCGCCTGGGCAGCGCCGCCGGCCCTGCATCAACCGCCGGCTTTCGAGCCGTTTTACAGCTTGATGTGTCACAAATCCGCGCGTGGAGATGGGTCGATCGCCGACGATGTCTACGCACTCGGCTGCTTGTTGATCGCCCTGGCGACCGGTACCGCCCCGATGACCGGCCTCGACGAAGCTGCGGCACTGCGCCGGAAACTGGAACTCGGAAGCTATGCCGCGATTGCTGGCGACGCGCGGCTGCCGCCCATGATCGCCGATCTCGCGCGCGGCATGCTCGCCGAAGACCCCGATCACCGGCCGACACCTTCGATGCTGCTCGACCCCGCGTCCGCCCGGGGCCGTCGCGTCGCCGCGCGCCCACCGCGGCGCGCACCGCGACCGCTGACGGTGGGTAGCACAATAGCTTGGGATGCACGCACGCTGGCATATGCAATCGGCAAGGAGCCAGAAAGCGGGGTTCGCGCAATGCGCGACGGCAGCGTGGGCAACTGGCTGCGCCGGGGCCTGGGCGACGCGATATTATGCGCCCGCACCGACGATCTCGTGCGGCAACGCGCCGCCGAACCGCAACAGGACGAAGCGCTTGCCGACACCATGCTTGCGATGCGGATCATCGCGATTTTGGAACCGCTGGCGCCGTTATATTGGCGTGGCACGGCGCTTTGGCCGGATGGGATCGGTCCCGCCCTCGCCATCGCCAGCCAAGGCGATTCCGCTCTGCTGGAGCGATTGGTCGAAGCGATCGCCGTCGAAGCGCCGGGCACCTGGGCAACATTGCGCGAAGACCGCTGCGACGTCTTCGCCCTCCGCACCGCAACCCGACAGAATCAATCGTTGCTGCGTATCCGCCCACCGGCCGGCGGGGTGGCGCGACTGGTCTACACACTCAATCCACTATTTCCGTGCGGTGGCGCAATCGGTATCGGCAATTGGGTCACCAATCTGGACGCTGTCGCACCGGCGATGGAAGCCGTGAATCAGGACGGCGGGCAGCCATTCGACGCGGATATCGTCTCGTTCTTGGCAGCGCGCGTGTCCCGCGATCTGGAAATGGAGGTCAATGCCCTCGCTGCCCATCACGGTCCGAACTTTCCGGTGATGCCGTGGCTACGGATATTAGGGCAGCTTCAAGCCCGCTTTTCGCCCAATCCTATGATATCGTTGGCAAACTGGATCGTCGCGCAATCGGAACCGGCCACCGCTGCATGGCAAAACCGCGACCGACGCGCTGCACTACGCGAAAAGCTCCGCCAGCTAGCGGCCGAGGGGCATTTCCGACCGATCGTCGCCGCCTTGGACGATCCCGCCGGGCTGGAACAGGACGCGGCCAGTGCCGCCGCAGCGTCCGATGCGCTAGCCAAAATCGACGCCGACCTACTCCTTATCGCCAATGGGGGACCCGAGCGCGCCGGGCAGGCGGCGCGATATGGGCAGGAGATGACAGGGGTTCTGGGCTTGACCGCGCTCGCCCTGGCCGTCCTTTCGATGGCATTGGGCTGATGGCGCGCAAATCCGATACCCCGAAGGTAAAAGGTCGCGGCCTCGTTTGGATGCAGGGGCTGGCATGCGGTGCCTGCGTCGCCGTGGCGCCGGCAGCTTGTGCATTGCTGGCGATCCTCCTGGCACCCGCCATCGCGATGCTGCCGATCGATCGCACGCCCGGCCGCCCCGTCGCACGGGCCGTATTGCTTTGCGGCGCCGCGCCCTGTGTGGAACCGCTCATAACACTGTGGCGAACCGGGTCCGGCAACGCATTCGCAAGCTTTTGCGATCCCGTTGTATTCGGCCCAGCATGGGCCGCCTGTGCCGGCGGCTGGCTGCTGGCGCAGCTCCTGCCGATCGGAATTCGCGGCATCCTGGAAGCGGCCAGTCTCTCCCAAGCGGCACGGCTGCGTGCAGAACGGGAGAGACTGGTAAAGGCCTGGGGCCTGGAGAACCGTTAAACAGCAACCGCCGACGAGCTTGCGCCGCGCCGTTCCGCGACCTGCTGCTTCATGGCCTTTTGCAGCCGATCGAAGGCCCGCACCTCGATCTGGCGCACCCGCTCGCGAGAGATATTGTATTCGCGCGACAGGTCTTCCAGCGTGGTGGGGTTATCCTTCAGGCGCCGCTCGATCAGGATATGCCGTTCACGTTCATTCAATGTTTTCAATGCATTGGATAGTAACGCCGAGCGCCCGGTCCGTTCCTCCCGCTCTGCCAGGACGGCTTCCTGACTATCGGCGTCATCGACAAGCCAATCCTGCCACTCGCCTTCGCCTTCCTGGCGCAAAGGCGCGTTCAGGCTGTTATCCGGGGCGGCGAGGCGACGGTTCATGCTGACCACGTCCTGTTCCTGCACGTCCAACAGACGCGCAATCTTAGTCACGTGCTCGGGTGTCAGATCGCCATCTTCAAGCGCCTGCATCTGGCCTTTGAGGCGCCGGAGGTTGAAGAACAACTTCTTCTGAGCCGCCGTCGTGCCCATCTTGACCAAAGACCAGGAGTGCAAAATGTATTCCTGAATGGCCGCGCGGATCCACCACATGGCATAGGTCGCCAGACGGAAGCCGCGATCGGGATCGAAGCGTTTCACCGCCTGCATCATGCCGACGTTGCCCTCCCCGATCAGTTCGCCCATCGGCAGGCCGTAACCGCGATAGCCCATCGCAATCTTGGCAACGAGCCGCAAATGGGAGGTCACAAGCTTGTGCGCGGCCTGAGTATCCTCGGAATCGCGCCAGCGCTGAGCGAGTTGCAACTCCTCCTCGGGTGCGAGCATGGGGAATTTACGAATATCTTGCAGGTACCGCGACAGGTTGCCGTCGGGTCCGATGTTCATGACAGCAGTAGCCATCCGAGCCTCCTTACCTCTGCCTTTTCGTCCTGCCCTTGGGCTTGGTGGCCCATTGCGGCGCAAGGTGCGAATTGGCTTGTGACGTTCGCCAGCCAACGCTGGTCAGTCCGGATGAGGGAGGGGATACGTGGTCCCGAAAACCCACCCCAAACATGGCAGCGGCACTTTCGTACTTCCCCATCGCCGAAGGTCATCCCCCTTTCGACGATGATTGGGTTATACAGGACCGAATTGGTCCTGTCAATATTACTAACTGATTAACTCGCGGTCACATATATATTAGATTGCACGAACGGTCAAATATCAATCTCTAGTTGTTCGATATCGCCCTAATCAACCCACGATGGCTATCGCCGTCGATAAACGCCAGCACTTCCGCTACCAGAGGGTCCGATCCAAAACGCTCCCGCGTTTCCGCCAGCCGCTCGGCGAAAATGCCATCCTGGCGGTACAGAACCCGGAACGCGACATGCAGGCGCTGGATTTGCGCCTTGTCGAAGCCCCGACGCTTGAGGCCGATCACATTCAGCCCGGCCAAATGGGCACGATTGCCAATAACGCTGCCGAAGGGAATCACATCGCCTTCGACACCCGATACGCCGCCGATCATAGCCGCTCGGCCGACCCGAACGAATTGATGAATGGCCGCCGCACCGCCTATGACCGCATGGTCGCCGATGCTCACATGCCCGCCCATCACGGCGTTATTCGCCACGATGACGCTGTTGCCCAGCAGACAATCGTGCGCGACATGGGCCACGGCCATGATCAGACAGTCCGATCCGATCGAGGTAATCCCGCGCCCGGTGACGGTGCCCCGATGAATGGAGCAATGCTCCCGGATATGCGTGCGATCGCCGATCACGCAGCGAGTCGGCTCCCCTTTGTATTTGAAATCCTGCGGTTGCAGACCGACCGTGCAGAACGGAAATAGGATCGCGCCCGCCCCGATGGTCGTGTGTCCGTCGACTACGACATGCGACACAAGCGTCGCGCCATCGCCGATCGCGACATCCGGGCCGACCGTGCAAAACGGGCCGATCGTCACTCCGGCACCGACCTCGGCGTGACGATCGACAAAAGCGGTGGGATGGATCGTCGTGCCCATCTTCGTCTCGGTCTGTAGTTCGGGCATCGCGTCCATCGTCTGAAGCATTCCATGTCGAGGCTAGTCTCGACGCCACGCATTCCTAGGACGGACGGGCGCGCCGGGAAACACAACCATTATTGCCGGATATTTCGTAATATCCGCACAAGCCGTTGTTTCGCATGGGAGTTTGGCGGCTTTAGGGCAGCCGCCTCGGCTCAAACGCTATTTTGGATCATCGCCGTGAACGTCGCCTCGGCGACCGTAACATCGCCGACTTTGGCCGTTCCGTTGAAGCGCCACACCGTGCCGCGCTGCCGCTCTTTCACAACATGAAGACGCAGTTGGTCGCCCGGCACCACCGGTCGGCGAAATTTTGCACCCTCGATCGACATGAAATACACAAGCTTCTCGGTCGATTCGCTCCCGAGGGTCAACACCACCAAAGCGCCGGCCGTCTGTGCCATAGCCTCGACGATCAGCACGCCCGGCATGACTGGCATTTTGGGAAAATGCCCGGCAAAATACGGCTCACCGATGGAAACATTCTTGATACCGACAGCGGACTGTCCGAGGACAACGTCAACCATACGATCGACCAGCAAAAATGGATAACGGTGCGGAATGCACTGCATAATCCGCATGACATCGACTGTCTCGATGGTTTGGACGGTCGGGGTTTCCTGTGTCGTGTCGTTCATCGCGTTAAATCCGTGCTCAATCGTGAGTCGCTATCGCACTCGGTATCACGTTTTGCGTGTGTCGCGCCTAACCAAACGGCGCAATGTCGCGACCCCGCGCAAAAAGGCGCGCGAGGGTTCGGCGGGAAAGCCCATATACTCCGCCCCAGCCGGCACATTGCCGATCACGCCGGCCTGCGCGGCGATGCGGGCACCCTTGCCGATCTTCAAATGGCCGGCCAAACCCGCCTGCCCGCCGAGCATCGCGAAATCCTCGATCTCCGTGGAACCGGAAACGCCGACTTGCGCAACCAACACGCAACACCGGCCGATCCGCACATTGTGCCCGATCTGAACCAAGTTATCGAGCCGGGAGCCCGCCCCGATCACCGTGTCGTGCAGCGAGCCGCGATCGATAGCGGTGTTGGCCCCCACCTCCACATCGTCTTCCAGAACAGCGCGACCGAGTTGCGGCACGGTGACGAAACCCTCGGCGGTCACGGCGAAGCCGAACCCCTCCTGGCCAACGCGCGCACCGGGGTATAGCACGACACGATCGCCTAAAATCGCATGCGAAACGCTCGCATGGGTACCGATGCGACAGTCACGGCCCATGGTCACGCCGGCACCGATGACCGCCAAAGGTGCGACGCGGCAGCGCGGCCCAATCCGGACACCGGCACCGATCACCGCAAGAGGTCCGATTTCGGCAGTCGGATCGATGTCCGCGTCCGGCGCTACAACCGCCGAGGGATGAATGCCAGGACTTGCCGGCGGCAGCGGGAAGAACATCGTCGCCACCCGAGCCCAGGCCGCATGCGGTTCGGCGGTAACAATCGCCACTGCCGTCGCAGGAACCCGATCGGCCAGATCGGGGTTAACGATGACCGCTCCGGCCCGCGTCCGATGCAACGCCGCGAGGTATTTGCGATTGTCCAAAAAGCTGACGCAATCGGCTTCGGCGGTTTGCAGCGGGGCGATACCGGACAGCATCAAGCGCCGAGGCGGCGCCGCAGCCTGCGCTGCATCGACGACCGCCGCCAGGGTATGTGGCCCAGTCCGTTGGAAGAAACGCGGATCGCCCGCAATTTCCGTCCGCTGCATTCCCGTTTCCGCGACCGGCTTAACGCTTCGCTGGCGCTTGTGCCGGCGGCGCCGGCACGACCAGCGGAACCGGCTCGGCCGGAGCCGAAGGCGCAGTAATGCTACCCGGCGCCGAAGCCGCGCCCTGCACCATGGACATCACCGAAACCCCATCCGGCGGCAAAACCACGGCCGGCTGTACCTTGTTGAGAATATCGGCGACCTGCGGCGATAGATCGTATTCGACCGTCGTCCCCAGAATTTGGGAGCGGTTCAGCACCAGGGTTACCCCTCGTGAAATCGCGACCTTTTGCGTTACTGCTTCCAGCGTGCGATCGATCTGCGCCAGCACGTACTGATGTGCTTCCTGGATGATGCGCTTGCGCTCGCCGAATTTGCGGCGGGATTCGTTGATGCGCTCTTCGTACTCACGCTCCTTGGCGCGAATCTCCTCGGGCTTCATTTTCGCCCGGTCGCGTACCAGCGTCTGCCCGAGTTCCCGCAGAGCAACCTGCTCTTTCTGAGCATCCTCGTTCAATTTCTGGTCGCGCGCACCGAGTTCTTTGTATGCAGCCTGATATGCACTCGACAGCCGCATGATATCCGGCACCGACAAAATACCGATCACGGCCGCCGGTGGCGAGGCGCTTTTCGCAACATCCGGAATCTCCGGCATTGGCGGCAGCGGGAGTTGGATTTGCCGGGGTTGTCCCTGCTGATCGTCGTTCGGGATCAAGCCGTCATTGGCGAATCCCGGCGGGGCGACAGGGGCCGGGCCACGATTGGGCTGTGGGGCCGGACTAGCAGCAGGCCGCTGTTGGCCAGGCACAAACCATCCTGGTCCCTGCTGTGCCACGGCCGACAGCGGAAACAGAACCGCCGCGGAAACCGCGCAAATACGGCTGAATTTGGATTGAATCATTAGTACTTCGTCCCGAAGCCAAAGCGGAAAATCTGTGTCTGATCGCCGGGCTGACGCACCACGAACGGCGCCAGATCGATGTTGATCAACCCGAACTGGGTTTTCCAGGATATGCCGACACCGGCGCCGATGCGCGGCGCTGCGGATTGACTGATCCGGCATGCCGACACATTGCTGACGACACAGCTATTGGGATTTTTGAAGTTCGCATCGGTCAGCGCGCCAATATCGATAAACGCCCGTCCGCTTAAGCCCAAATCGGCCGAAACCGGCATGGGAAACTTCAGCTCGGTCGTCTGCGTCCAAATCAGCCGCCCACCCAACGGATCGCCGGACACCGTATCGTGCGGGCCAGCACCGCCGGTCTGGAAGCCGCGCAGATTGTCGCCGCCGAGGAAGAACCGATCGATGATCAGATCTTTACCGCCAATGCTGTTCAGGTAACCGGCCGAACCCGCGATCTTGATGCTCCAATCGGCATTGCCTGTCAGACTGTCGAGCGGCACGTAGTATGCGGCATTCATGTTGGTCCGCACGAATTTGGCATCGCCACCGAGACCGGCGAAGTCGACACCGGTTTCCACCACGAAACCACGATGCGGATATAGACGGCTATCGCGGTAATCCAACGTCAACACCTGCCCGACCTGCGACAAAGAGGTCTGACCCAGTTCATTCGCGATGAACGGACTCGCGGTGCTGAGCGCGTTGAACACCGTGCGGCTGACCAAAGAGTAGCTCCAGACCTGACGCAGATGCTCGGAGAATTCGTAGCCACCGCGCAAGGCGAAGCCGACGCGACGTTCGTCGTAAACCTGCGTGCCCAGATTATTGGTCTGGATCATGAACACATCGGCACCCGCGACCAAGTTACGATCGAGGAAATACGGATCGGTTAGCGACACGGTCACCGAACTACGCTTCTGCGCCAACACCCCGTTAACGCTCGCGTTGATGCCTGTTCCTACTAAATTGCGCTCGGCCAATCCGATATCGACCAATGCGCCGGCATCGGTGGAGTAACCGCCACCGAAACTGAGTTCGCCGGTCGCCTTCTCGGCGATCCTGATCGTCAACGCGGCCTTGTCCGGAGCCGAACCCGGCGCGTTAACGATGTCGACACCGTTGAAATAGCCCAAATCGTTCAGTCTTGTCCGGGACCGACGGATCGCTTCGGCATTGAACGCGTCGCCTTCCGCCACACGCAATTCGCGCCGTATGACCTTGTCCATGGTGCGTTGGTTGCCGGTGATGTCGATACGCTCGATATATACGCGCGGACCTTCGCCGATCTCGTAGACAAGATCGACCGTATGGGTCTTAGGATTGCGGGTGACGCGAGGTTTAACCTCGACAAAAGCGTAACCGCGCGTACGAACCGCGTCTTCGAGCGTATCGGCAGCTTTGCCGACCGCATCGCCGTCGTACCACTCGCCCTCCGCAAACGGAACCGCCTCGCGCAGTTGCTCGCCGGTCAAGTTACGCAGAGCGGAATTCACCGCCACCTTGCCGACCTTGTACCGCTCGCCCTCGGCCAGCGTGAAAGTGACGAAGAACGAGCCACGATCGGGCGATAGTTCCGCCCGGGCATCGCGCACCTCGAAATCCGCATAACCGTTCTTCATATAAAAACGGCGCAGCAATTCTTTATCGTAATTCAACCGCTCGGGATCGTACTGATCCGAACTGGACAGAAACCGCCACCACCGTTGCTCGCGGCTGTCGATTACGTCGGTCAGGCGGCTTTGGGAGAATGCTTTGTTGCCAAGCACTGCGATACGGCTGACGAGCGTGACTTGCCCATCGTCGATCTGGAACACCACATCGACGCGGTTTTGGTCCAGCCTCACGATTTTCGGTTCGACGCTCGCGTTGTAGTAACCGCGGCGCGCATAGAGATCGAGAATGTGACGACGATCTCCATCGGCCAACGCGGGAGAAAACACCGAACGCGGACGCAGCTGCGTTTCGGTCTTCAACTGGTCGTCGTTGAGTTTGTGGTTACCCTCGAACGCGACGCGGTTGACGATAGGGTTCTCGATCACATGAACGGTCAGGGCATCGCCCTCGCGAGTCACCCGCACATCCTGAAACAGGCCAGTGGCGAACAGAATCTTCAGGCTCCGATCGACGCGATCCCCATCGTAGGCGTCGCCGGCACGCACCAACATATAGGACCGGATCGTGCCCTCTTCGATGCGCTGATTGCCCACCACTTTGACGGCCTGAATGGTGCCGCCCATAGCAGCCGGCCGCGATGGGGCCGAACGGGGCGCGGAAGGTCGCTGCGCCGCGGCAGTGCCGGCGGCGATCAGTGGCAACAAAAGGGCGGCGACAAACCGCACGGCGCGAGTCGGTATCAAAAGGCTGGTCTCCCCAAACGCACGATCGGATGATCGCGCCACGGCAGGTCCGTAAGAGCGGCAGGCGGCGAACCATAGCCTCCGCCGATGCGCGACGCCAGCCGATGCGTGCGCGCGCCACCCGCAAATACCGGTCGGATCAGCCGATCAGGCTGGCAACCCACCGAAAAAGGCCGATATTCGCGAGGTCGTTCCAAGTCGCGAAAATGAACAAAGTCGCCAGGACGGCGATTCCGGCCCGCAAACCGTATTCCTGCGCCTTTGGCGGAAGCGGACGGCCGCGAATCGCCTCCAGCAGATAGAACAGCAGGTGCCCGCCATCCAGGACCGGGATCGGGAACAGGTTGATCAGGCCAAGATTGACCGACAGCACAGCGATAAAGGAAATCAAGCTGGCAACACCGAGTTTCGCAACTTGCCCGGAAAGCTGCGCGATTCGCAGCGGACCGCCCAGTTCTTCCGTCCCGCGCGAACCGTTCAGCATCTGCGCGATGCCGCCGAACGTATCGACGGTCACTTTCCAGGTTTGCACGAAGCCGCCGCTCAGCGACTCGACCAAACCGACCGGCACATAACCGACTTTGCTGCCGCTGATGCCCAGCATCCCGACGGATCGACCGTTCATTTCCCGCGCGCCGGTCACGACCGGCACGTCCATCTGCTTGCGATCGCGCAAAATCGTCAGCACGAGGCGTTGCCCGGGCCGATCGACGACGATGCGCTGAATATCCTCGAATGTGGCAATGCCCCGCCCGTCGATCGCTTCGACGCGGTCCTCGGCCATCAAGCCGGCTTTCGCGGCGGCCCCATCGGGTAGCACCTTGCCCACGACGGGTTCGGTGACCGGCTTGCCGACGGTCATAAAAAGCGCCGCGAACAGTAACGACGCCAACAAGAAATTCGCGACCGGCCCGGCGGCAACCACCAACGCACGCGGCAGCACGTTCTTATCGTGGAAGGTTTTGCCCGCTATCCACGATGCCCGCACCTCGTCCGAGACGTCGTGCGGTTGTTCTTGCCCGTGCAGTTTCACGTAACCGCCCAATGGCAGCCAGGCCAGTTTCCAGACTGTCCCGACGCTGTCGGTCCACTCGGCGATGGTCTTGCCGAAACCGATCGAGAACACCTCCACATGCACGCCGCACCAGCGTGCGACGATGTAG
>JBAXFK010000152.1:0-11376 GCA_037139955.1 Rhodospirillales bacterium | reverse complement strand
GCGGCGATGTGCCGGCGCATATCGTGCCGACTTGGCCTTACCGCCTTGGACTTACCGTCTTGGCGGGCCGGCGAAGGGCTTCACCCCGGCTGGCCCGATCGGCGCCGACACTGCCCCCTTGATCGCGCCGCCCATCGCCGCCCCGGCCGCCGCCCCGGCAACGAGCGCAGAGGTCGAAGACAGCGGCGGTCGCGCCAGCGCGGCACCGCCGGGCGGTACCGATGGCATCTTGAGCCCGGCATGACCGGCGTCCGCACCGATACGAAGGGCCGCCCCCATGGCCACGCCGGTCACTACCTGCGCTCCGACCACGCCGAAGACGCCATTCGGCTGCATCTCCAACGAAACCGCGACCAGATGTCCGGAATGATTCGGTGGCACGAATCCGGGGGCCAAGGGCGCTTCGAATCCGCCTGTCAGCCGCGCGATACCGCCATCGAACCGCGCATACGACGCGATCGCGATGCGTGAGACCGTCGGTCCGAAGAACGCGGGGGGGTTGTTGACCAGCACGTCGGGGGAGACAGCCGCCGCTTTCAGTGCCCCATTCGCGTAGGTGCCGATAGCGACGACATAACTGCCAGCGAGATCGCCGGAGTCCCCGCCGCCCTCGTCCCGGCGCGCTGCAATATGTTCGATCGCCAACGCACCGATCCAGGCCGTGCCGTCCGACGCGATCAATGGCCCGTGTACTCTGACCGGCCCCATCGGTGTAGGGTCGATCCGACTGGCAACAATGTCGCCATCGCCGCCACGGATGCCGCTAACCGCGACCCACGCACCGACAGCAAGTTGGCTAGCAACCAGTGTCGTGGGGGTCACCCGCACGCGCTGCCCCGCCACGACGATCGAGCCATCTCCGGCACCCTCCACGGGACCCGTAACCTCATGCCGCACAACGACGCGGGTTGCGAGCGGTGCGGCGGCAATCGCCACGACCTGCCCGACTCGCAAAGCATCGGCCGAGGCCTCCGCGCCGTCGATCTCGACCGGCACATCGGGGGCGTAAGCGACCTCCAACCCATCGACACAAATACTGGCGAATCCGGCGACGATGCCGACAATCCCAGTCCCACCGATGCCGCGATCGGCCTGTCGGATCGGCGCACCCGTGCCGCCGATGCCGCGATCGACGATGGGTGGGCCACCGTCCGGGCGCCAGCCGCACGCCGTGTCCACAGCGGGACGCGGCAGGCTCGGCACGCGCGCGCAACCGGCGAGGATCAGCAAGGCGCACAATGAAAGGCCCGCTCGGGTCATGCCGTATCCTCGTCCCGATAAACGTAGACCCCGAAGTTCACCCGTCCCTTGGCCGGGGCGCCGCCGAGCGGCGCGGCGTCGACCAGCGCGATGGCCGCCCGGTTGACGTCCAGTACCACCTGCTGCGCCGCTCGGCGGGCTACATCTTCCAACGCGGCGGCGGTCGCGTCGTCCAGGCCGTCGTAATGTACCGCACGATCGACGAAGGGCGGTGCGCTCGCGGCCGTCGCATTGGCGGTAGCTGCGGCGATGTGATCGTGCAGATTGCGCGCGAAGTAGAACATCTGCTCCTCCCCGCCTGGGCGCGGTAGGAATGCGGCGGCGTTCAGATGGACGCAATCGGCCGCGTCGACCGACGCGATGCCCTGGCCGACCCAATCGTCCAACACCGCGCGCGGTCGGACATCGGTGGTGACCGACTCGACCAGCGTATCGAACGCGACGCGGGGCAGCGGCAACGGGTTCCCCTCGCGATCCGCATACTCTGTCATGCCAAGCCAGCGGGCGACGATGTGACCACCAACAGTCACTGCTTGCGGAATGGGATCGGCGTCGGCCGGCAACTGGCGCAAACGGCGGAGTTCTTTGCGATGCACCCCGGTCATCAGGCTGATCCGACTATCGGTGCGCGCGCCGGGATCGGTCAGCAAATCGTTCGCCGCGACCTCCACATACAAAGTCCGCACCAACTCGGCGAGCACCGGAAACGTCACGCCGGCCCGCATCAGCAGGCGCACCAAAGGCCGCAGCAACCGGCGACTGGCGCGGAGCAACGTCTCGGGCGGCGGTGGCCGGGCGGGGTCTTGCATGTCGAGCGAATGGTAACGCGGTTGCGCAGGCAGTGCCACGACGATTGTGGGAAAAAAGCCCACAAAACACGTTTTTACATTGACGTGGGTAAATTTCCCACATACGATCCCGCCTGCCACCGATCATGGGAACCGAAGACATGAAACCGCCTCCGCCACCCTTCCCCGGCCTCAACCACGGCACTGTCGCCGCAGGTTCGGGCAAACTGACCAATATCGTCGGCACGGTGAAAACCACGACGACCGTCACCGCGCCGATCGTGCTGCCGACCGGCAACAACATCTTGATCGACAACGAAGCCAACGCGGTCATCGCTGGCGGCGACGGCAATCAGCGGATTACCGAGTTCGGCACGAACGCCAGTATTACGCTGGGTAACGGCAACGATATCGTGAATGTCGTGGGTGCCGGGGCAACGATCGTTGTCGGGAACGGCAAAAACGAGATAACCCTGGGCGCACCGAACCGGCCCGTACACGGCGGAACTGCGAGCGCCATTGCGACAATCACCGCCGATACGCTGCGTCTGGGCAACGGAACCAACAAGGTGTTCATCGGCGGCAGCGGCAACACAATCTACGACGGGTCCGGCTCCGACACATTCATGGGCGCCGAGAGCGGGAACAACACTTTCGTGCTGAACGCCAACGGCGGCACGGAGACAGTGGGTGGGTTCAGCCTGACCAACGGGGACAAGATCGATCTGTCCGCGATCCTGGCGGGAACCGGCGTTACCGCTGCGACGTTGAATAACTTTGTCACGTTGGCAACGACGACCGACGCCTGCCACGCCGGTTGGACCGACACCGTGCTGACCGTCCACGGCGCAAGCACCGCGACCATGACGTTGCTGAACAGCGGCACGCTGACACTATCCGGCATGACCGGCATACTAGTTCTTCCGCAATAACGAAAGGAAAGGCGCATGCCGCGCACCGGAACCGCGATCGCGCTGCTGTTCGGCGCCCTAGCGGCCGTTGGCGCGGCCTGCGCCGCTCTGCCGTCGCCCGATTGCATCGGCGGCGACTACGACTGGTTGGACCTCGTGCTGGGCAACGCGGACGACGATGCCGCCTGCGATCTATGCCCGTTGCCCGACTAAACATGCGCACGCCCACTCCGCCGCCTCGGCGACGACCGGGTTCGGGTCCCCAGTCAGCGCTGCTGCGGCCGGCAGCAGCGACGGATCCGCCGCATTGCCGATGGCGATGGCCACGTTGCGCACGAACCGGTCCCGACCGATCCGCTTGATCGGCGAACCCACGAATTTCGCACGAAACCCCGCATCGTCCAGCGCCGCCAGATCCCGCAAGCCGGGCGCCGTCAAATCTTCGCGCGCCCGCAGCGTCGGGTGTTGTGTCGCTTTGGCGAATCGATTCCACGGGCACACCGCCAAGCAATCGTCGCAGCCGTAAATGCGGTTGCCCATGCGCGGGCGCAGTTCCGGCGGGATCGGACCGTGGTGCTCGATTGTCAAGTACGAGATGCAACGCCGCGCATCCAATCGATACGGGGCCGGAAATGCATCCGTCGGGCACACAGCCAGGCAACGGGCGCATGTGCCGCAGCGGTCCGCATGCGGATCGTCGGGCGGGATTTCCAGCGTAGTGTAGATTTCCCCCAGGAACAGCCACGACCCATGGCTGCGCGACACCAGATTGGTGTGTTTGCCCTGCCAACCCAATCCGGCACGTTGCGCCAGCGGCTTTTCCATCACCGGCGCGGTATCGACAAACACCTTGACTGCGGGCCCAAACCTCGACACCACGAATTGCGCCAGATGCTTCAGCCGCCCCTTGATGAGGTCGTGGTAATCGCGATTGCGCGCATACACTGAAACGCTGCCTCGGTCCGCCATCGACAGCGCAGCCAGCGGGTCGTCCTCGGGTGCGTACGAGGTTCCAAGAGCGATCACGCTCCGCGCCTCTGCCCATAATGCTTGCGGGTGCGATCGTTGCTCGGAACGCTCCGCCAACCATCCCATGTCGCCATGCTGTCCGGCAGCCAGAAATGCGCCCAGCCGGTCCCGCGCCTCCGGTCCCAATTCCGCCGCCGCGAATCCGACGGCGTCGAAGCCGAGGGCCAAGGCTTTGTTGCGGATTTGTGCCCGAGGATCACCCCCGGCCACGGTAACCCGGCACGTCCTGCGGTGGAATCCACGCCCCCTCGGGCGGGGCCCCGGTCTGCCAGAACACGTCAATCGGAATGCCGCCGCGCGGATACCAATACGCACCGATGCGCAACCAGATCGGGTCCAACAGTCCGATCAACCGATCGGCGATTTCCATCGTGCAGGCCTCGTGAAATGCTCCATGGTTGCGATAGGCCCCCAGAAACAGTTTCAGCGATTTGCTCTCCACGATCCAATCGCGCGGCACGATATCGATCAGAATATGGGCGAAATCCGGCTGCCCGGTCAGCGGGCAGAGCGAGGTGAACTCGGGACAGGTGAAGCGCACGACATAGCTTTTGCCCGCTGCCGGATTCGCGACACGCTCCAACAAGGCGGCATCCGGCGAGGCCGGTGCGACGACATGGCGACCGAGTTGGGTGAGGCCGGCGTATATATCTTGGGTCATGCTGGCTCCTCGGGCTGGGTCCAACCGGCACGCACTTCGGCGGCGTGGGCGTCCAGCCGTCCCTCGATAATAGCGCGGCGCAGACCGCGCATCAGCGATTGGTAATAAGCAATGTTATGCCATGTCAGCAGCATCGGCCCCAACATCTCATCCGCACGAAACAGATGATGCAAATAAGCGCGGGTATGCCGCGTGCATAACGGGCAGTCGCAACCGGGGTCCAACGGCGCGGCATCGTCGGCGAAGCGCGCGTTGCGCATGTTGAACACCCCGCCGGAAGTATAGGCACGCGCCGTCCGCCCCGCGCGTGTCGGCATCACGCAGTCGAACATATCGACACCGCGCACGACCGACCCGATCAGATCGTCCGGCGTGCCAACGCCCATCAAGTAGCGCGGACGATCGGACGGCAAATGCGGCACGGTAAAATCCAACACGCGGAACATTTCCGCCTGCCCTTCGCCTACCGCGAGGCCGCCGATCGCATAGCCCTCGAACCCAATAGCGGTCAGGGCGGCGGCAGATTGGGCGCGTTGATCGGGGTAGATGCTGCCCTGCACGATGCCGAACAGCCCGTAGCCGGGCCGGGCGACGAATGCGTCCTTGGATCGCTTTGCCCAGTCCATCGACAAAATCATCGACGCCCGTGCCTGGTCCGGGGTCGCGGGAAACGGGGTGCATTCGTCCAACGCCATGGTGATGGTGGCGTCGAGGAGATGCTGGATCTCGATGGACCGCGCCGGGGTCAAACGATGGCTGGAGCCGTCGATATGCGACTGAAACGTCACCCCGTCTTTGTCCATTTTCCGCAGCTTGGACAGCGACATCACCTGAAACCCGCCGGAATCGGTCAAGATCGGGCCGGACCAATCCATGAACTTATGCAGCCCGCCCAACCGAGCAACCCGCTCGGCGCCGGGACGCAACATGAGATGGTAGGTGTTGCCGAGCACGATGGATGCGCCGGTGGCGCGCACGGCGTCGGCGGTCATGGCTTTTACCGTGCCGGCAGTGCCGACAGGCATGAACACAGGGGTCTGCACGTCGCCATGGGCGGTGTGCAGGACGCCCGCGCGGGCGGCGCCATCGGTGGCGTCGGTGTGGAATGTCAGGCTCATGCGCGGGTGAATGGCACGGTTGGCGGCCCCGGCGAAAGAGGGTGGGCGAAAGGGGTCGCGCGCAACGCCCGCCGGTGGCATTGTGTCGTGGCTAAGGGAGCGGAGCGTTACAAATGAAGCGTCGTGGTTTTCTCGCGGGCGGTGTCGCCGCCGGAATCGTGCGGCCGGCCTTGGCCCAACCGGCCATCGGCGGCAAGTCCACCACCATCGTGCATGTGCCGCAGGGCAATTTGGTGACCATGGACGCGGTATGGACCACCGCCATCGTCACCCGCAACGCCGCCGCGATGGTGTTCGAGACACTCTACGGCCGCGATCGGGATCTGAACCCCAAGCCACAAATGGTAACCGGCCACACGGTCGAAGATAACGGCCTGCGTTGGACGATGACACTGCGGGACGGGCTGTGGTTCCACGACGGCACACCGGTCCTGGCACGCGATTGCGTGGCCTCGCTACGCCGCTGGATGAAGCGCGACGGCATCGGCCAGACCATCGCCGACCGGCTGGACGAGTTGTCCGCCCCCGACGACAAGACGTTGGTTTGGCGCTTGAAAAAGCCGTTCTCCGCTTTGCCCTACGCCTTGGCGAAGACCCAACCGACGCCGATTATTATGCCAGAGCGGCTGGCGAATACCGATCCGTTCAAACAAATACCGGAGGCGATCGGCAGCGGCCCGTTCCGCTACGTTGCCGGCGAATACGTGTCCGGCCATCGCGCGGTGTTTGCCAAATTCGACAAGTACAACCCTCGGCCGGAACCGGCCAACTTTGCCTCAGGCGGCTTGCGGGTGCTGGTAGACCGGGTGGAGTGGCGGATTATCCCCGATCCCTCGACCGCCGCCGGGGCGCTCGTGGCCGGTGAGGTCGATTGGCTCGACTCGCCGCTGCCGGACCTATTGGGCATGTTGAAGTCCAAGCCGGGGGTGGAGGTCGCACCGATCGATATTTATGGGACTTTCGGCTGCCTCCGCCCGAACCACCTGCACGGCCCCACCGCCAACCCTGCCGTGCGGCGGGCAATGCTAGCAGCGATCGATCAGGTGGATGCGATGACCGCCGTCATGGGCGGCGATCCAGCGCTGTATCGCGCCCCGGTCGGGTTTTACATTCCGGGCACGCCGTCCGCCAACGATGCAGGCATGGACAATGTGCGCAAGCGGCCGAGTAAGGACCAAATCAAGGCGATGGTGAAGGCTTCGGGTTATGCTGGCGAAAAGATCGTCTACATGCACCCGACCGACCAAATTTATTACGACGCCATGAGCTCCGTCGCCATCGCCGCGTTTCGCGAAGTCGGCTTGAACATCGAGGAACAGTCCACCGATTGGGGCACCATCGTCGAACGCCGCACCAGCAAAGAGCCATTGGAAAAAGGCGGCTGGTCGATGTTCCCCCTCGGGGCGCCGGCAGCAGAATATCGCGACCCCATCTTCGCCACCAATATGCGCGGCAATGGCGCCGGTGCGTGGTTCGGATGGCCGACCGACCCCGAAATGGAAGCTATGCGCAACGCCTGGATGAATACCACCGACCCTGCCGAGCAGAAGCGATTGGACGCGGCGACGCAGATGCGAGCGTTCGAGACGGTGCCCTTCATTCCGATGGGCCAGTATTTGCCACCGGCCGCGTATCGCAAGAACCTGACCGGCCTGTTGACAGGAGCGGTGCCGGTGTTCTGGAACGTGTCGAAAAGCTAGCCGACCCGCGCTATTTCGGGTTTTCGCCGTCGGTGCCCGCGACGGCGAAAGCCTGCCGGATCGCGGCCGATTGCTGCCCTATCGCGGGAACCGGGCCGAGTGCGCGTGTGCCGTCCGACAATATCGTGGGCGGCGCGGCAATGGCGACAGGACCGTTGGGCGTATCCACCGTGACCCGGCGCAACGCCGGATGGCGAGAAAACGCCGCGACATCGTTCACCAAGCCGAAAGCCGTCTTCGCCGTGTTGAGCTTAGCCGTGGCTCGGTCTTTCGTCAGACGCGCGAATTGCGCCCCGACGGCAGCATCGACCGTTGCGCGATTACCCACCCGAACGACATTGGTTTCGAAACCCGGCCGCTTCGGCAAATCGGCATCGTCCATGAAATGGGTGCAGAAATCGGCCCATTCGCGCTCGTTCTGGATCGAGATCAACACCAGCACGTTATCCGCAGTCTCGAACGCCCCGTACGGGCAGATCGAGGGATGCGCCAAGCCCATCCGCTCGGGTGCTTTGCCGGTACCTTCGAAATACAGCAACGGCACGTTCATCCAGTCGGCCATGCCGTCGAACAGACTGACCTGCAGACCTTTGCCCTTGCCGGTAATCCCACGCTCGATCAACGCTTCCAGAATGCTGGCGTGGGCCGCCATGCCGCAGGCGATGTCGCAGGCCGACACACCGACGCGGCCCGGGCCGGCGGGATGGCCGGTGATCGCGGCAAGGCCGGATTCGGCCTGCACCAACAGGTCGTAGGCCTTCATTTTGGAGTATTCGCCGGTCTCGCCGTAGCCGGAAATATCGACGGTAATCAGCCGGGGATATTTGGCGCGCAGGTCGTCGGACCCAAACCCGGACCGCGCGGCGGCGCCGGGGGCGAGATTCTGGATAAACACATCGGCCTTGGCGAGGATACGGTGCAGCAACGCCGCATCGTCCGGTTGCTTAATATCGGCGACGAGGGATTCTTTGCCGCGATTTAGCCAGACGAAATACGACGACAGGCCATTGGCAGCCTTATCGTAGCCGCGGGCAAAATCGCCCTCCGCCCGTTCGATCTTGATGACCCGCGCGCCGGCATCCGCGAGGCGAGAGGACGCGTAGGGTGCGGCGACAGCCTGTTCGAGCGAAACGACAAGGAGACCTTGCAGGGGACGAGGTGCTTTCATAGCGGTCGTCGTGGCACGGTCCTGGCTTGCGTTCAAGGCTCCGCTTGGGTCTGCGTCGCTTCACAATACCGCAGCGCCGACCATCTTCAATGCGAGTTCCGCCAGCGTCCCGCACACGTCTTCCAGCGACAATCGCCCTTCCGGTCGGTGCCACGTATAAGCCCAAGAAATCATACCGCCGAGTGCCAAGGCCGCGACATTGACATCGGGAATGGCGAATTCGCCGGCCGCAACGCCTTCGCGCAACAAGCCCGACAAATCCCGGTCGAATTTTTTCCGCAACATATTGATCGCGTCCAACGCCTCGCGGGACAGGTTCTTCTCCTCCCGAAAGAAAATCGCGATGTTCGCCTGCCGTTGCAACACCACCTTCGCGAAATCCGCCATCGCCCGGTGCAGCCGGTCGGTTGGCGTACCGGGACCTTCGGCGGCTTTGGCAACGGCTTCCAGCGACATCTCGATCGTCGGCTGGCACAGCGCGGCGAGCAATTCCACCTTAGAGCGGAAATGCGTGTAGATGAACGGCTTGGTCACCCCCAGTTCGGCGGCGATATCGTCGAGAGTGGTGCCGGTAAAACCGCGTTCGTAGAACAGCTTCACCGCTTCTTGCAGAATCCGGTCCCGCTTATAGGCGAGAATCTCGTCGCGCATATGTTCCGCCATTGGTTCCTCCCGGCGCATGCTAGCGATAACCTGAGCGGATTGAAAGGCTACCCGCAGGTAGCCAACTAGACGACGACGAGCGTTGCCCGCATCATGGAACGCGCAATCGGGAAAGGACGCCGGACATGAGCCACCGCCCCACGGTCTACGGTACGCGTCACGCGGTTTCGGCCGGGCATTATCTTGCCGCCGCTGCCGGGTTTTCGATCCTCGAAGCCGGCGGTAACGCTATCGACGCGGGTGTTGCGGCGGGGATCGCGCTGGGCGTGTTGCAGCCCGATCTGGTCAATTTCGCCGGAGTGGCGCCAATCCTGATCCGGCTGGCAGATGGTTCGGTGGAGACGATCGCCGGTCTCGGGTGGTGGCCGAAATCCTTGCCGGCCGATCTATTTATGCGCGAGCACGGCGGCAAAATCCCCGACGGCGTGCTACGCACGGTCGTCCCGGCCGCGCCCGACGCCTGGATTACCGCACTGCGTCGCCACGGCACGATGCGCTTCGCCGACGTCGCCGCACCGGCCATTCGATTCGCCAAGGAAGGCTTCGCAATTTACCCGCTATTGGAACGATCGATCGGCTCGCACGAGCACGAGTATCGTCGCTGGGCGTCCAACACCGCCGTCTTTCTCCCCAATGGCCGCGTACCGAAAACCGGCGAGAAATTCGTACAGGCCGATCTGGCCCGCACCATGCAGTTCGTTGCCGATCAAGACCTCGCCGCCGGACCCGATCGCATCGCTGGGCTGAACGCCGCCCACCACGCATTCTACCGAGGCGACATTGCACGAGAGATCGTTCGATTTCAGCAGCAAGAGGGCGGTTATCTGTCCATGACCGACATGGCGGAATACAGTTCCGCTATCGAACCCGTCGTGCGGCGCAAATGGCGCGGACACGAACTGCTGACCTGCGGCGCTTGGTGCCAAGGTCCGGCGCTGCAACAGGCATTGGCTCTCGTGGAGCAAGTCGGCATCGACGGGCTGGCGCATAATTCCGCCGATTATATCCATCGCATCGTTGAATGCCTGAACCTATCGCTGGCGGATCGCGAGCACTTCTTCGGCGATCCCAACTTCGTCGACGTTCCGATCGACTACCTGCTGGATCCCGCCACGATTGCACGCCGCGCGGCCGCAGTGCGGGACGACCGCGCCTTCGGGGAGATGCCGGCGCCGTTGGATCGGCCGAATCGATCGCATTTGGCATCGGACGCGGAACTGCCGAAGGTGGAAGCGGATACATCGTATTGTTGCGCGATCGATCGTTGGGGCAATGCGTTCAGCGCCACGCCGTCCGACGGGTCCGGCAACGTGCCGGTGGTGCCCGGCCTGGGCATTACCCCGTCTGGCCGCGGTTCCCAAAGCCGGCCCGATCCGCGCCATCCCGCCAGCGTCGCACCGGGCAAGCGCCCGCGTTTGACGCCGAATCCGGCGATGCTGGTCACCGCCGACGGCGGGGTCATGCCATTCGGCACCCCAGGCGGCGACGTGCAGACACAGGCGATGTTGCAAGTGCTGCTCAACATCGTGCATTTCGGGATGGAAGTGCAGGATGCGATCGAAGCCCCCCGCGTCGCATCGTACTCCTTCCCGTCGTCCTTCGCCCCCTACGAGTATTTCCCTGGCCGTTTGGCGGTCGAAGGCCGGATCGACAAAGCCACGCGCGACGAACTCGCCGCGCGCGGCCATACGATCCAGGATTGGCCGGAATGGACGTGGCTCGCCGGATCGGTGGAAGCGATCCTCAGCAATCCGAAAACCGGCATGATGGGCGCGGGTGCCGATCCCCGCCGCCCGGCCTACGCGATCGCGATTTGACCCGACGAGTTATCTTTTCGGCGGACGATTTTGGGCTGTCGGAGGCGGTGAACGAAGCGGTCGAGCGCGCCCAGGTGGCAGCCACCCAGGGCCGGCGCACCGTGGTGTTTGTCGACGAGGTGCACCGCTTCAACAAGGCGCAGCAGGACGCCTTCTTGCCGCATGTCGAAAGCGGCCTTTTTACCTTCATCGGCGCGACGACCGAGAACCCTTCGTTCGAGGTTAATTCGGCCCTGCTGTCACGCGCGGCGGTCTATGTGC
>JBAXFK010000151.1:0-11448 GCA_037139955.1 Rhodospirillales bacterium | reverse complement strand
AAAAGGGGACATTCTAATTGGGCACGGAGGGGACATTCCTATTGAGCGCTAACATATCCTCATAACTTCCTTGTCATTCGATGCTAATTATCCTATAACGCCGCCGTGTCGCGCGGGCCGGACACACTTCGGCACGCGCGCGCCCTATCTACTGCGGACCGCAATTGGGGGCCGGACCTTGCCGCCGACGGGTCAGTCGTGCCACGACATTCCCCTGACATTCCGCATCGGAGGATAACCCCATGTCCCAAGATATCGACGCCCTGCTCGATTTTGCGCCGGACTACGACTCGCCGATCCCCTACATGAAGCGCACCCGCGATTATTACACGGCAATCGGGTACACCACGCCGTATCGTTGGGCGCATTACCTCGATGCCCCCTTCGCGCCGCTGACCAAGCCGCTGCGCCAATCCCGCGTCACGATCGTCACCACCGCCGCGCCGTATCAGCCGGACAAAGGCGATCAGGGACCGGGAGCGAAATATAACGGCAGCGCCAAGTTCTACTCGGTCTACTCGGGGGACACGTCGATCGAGCACGACTTGCGCATTTCCCATATCGGCTACGATCGTATCCACACCACCGCAACCGACAGCAATACCTGGTTCCCGCTGGCGGCCCTACGCCGCGCCGCCGCCGCCGGTCGCATCGGCGAAGTCGGTCCCCGCTTCCATGGCGCCCCCACCAACCGCAGCCATCGCGTCACCATCGAAACCGACGCCCCGGAAATGCTGGCCCGCCTGCGGGAAGACAAAACCGACGTCGCCATCGTCGTTCCGAACTGCCCGGTCTGCCACCAAACATCGACCCTGACTGCGCGTTACCTAGAGGCCAACGGCATCCCCACCGTCGTCATGGGCTGTGCCAAAGATATCGTCGAGCACGCCGCCGCCCCCCGCTTCCTGTTCAGCGATTTCCCTTTGGGCAACAGTGCCGGCAAACCGCACGATGTCGCGTCGCAGGACCAAACCCTCGAATATGCGTTGCGCGTGCTGGAAAGCGCCATCGGACCGCAAACCACCATGCAGAACCCGATCCGCTGGTCGGAATCGGGCAAGTGGAAGCTGGATTACTCCAACATCGACCAACTCACGCCCGAGGACCTCGCCGCACGCCGCGCCGAGTTCGATCGGCAGAAGGAATTGGCCCGTCCGAACCGCGCGGTGAAAGCAGCATGAACACCGCCCGTCCCTTCCAGGGCGTCCGTATTCTGGACTTCACCCAAGTCCTCGCCGGCCCCTACGGCACATACCAACTCGCGCTGCTCGGCGCCGACGTCATCAAGGTCGAACGGCGCGGCGGGGAAGACATGCGCCGCACGCCCTTGTCGCGCGAATGGGCCGACCGAGGCATGGCACCGTCCTGGCTCGCCATCAACGGTAACAAGAAAAGCCTCACGCTCGATTTGCAACATCCCGATGCCAAGGAGATTGTCCGCAAGCTCGCGGCCAAAGCCGACGTGGTGATGGAGAATTTTCGCGGCGGCGTCATGGATCGGCTCGGTTTGGGCTACAAAGCCCTTTCGGAGATCAATCCCCGGCTGATCTACTGTGCCATTTCCGGCTTCGGCCAGACCGGCCCCTATTCGCACGAAGCCGGCTACGACGGCAAAATCCAGGCGCTGTCCGGCATCATGGCGATCACAGGCCATGCCGAGATGGGCCCAACCCGAGCGGGGTTTGCGGTGTGCGATGTGCTGTCGGGGGCAACGGCGGCGTTTGCGGTGTCCTCGGCGCTTTATCAGCGCACCCATACCGGCACCGGGCAGTTCATCGACGTTTCGATGCTAGAAGCAAGCCTCGCGTTTCTGTCCACGCAGGTGGCCGACTACACCGTCGCCGACCACCACCAGCATCAGGCCGGCAACCAGGCCATCAGCCGCAAGGTCACAGCCAATCTGTTCCAAGCCAAGGACAGTTGGTTGCTGCTGGCCGTGAACGACGAGAAGCAATATCGCAACCTGATGACCGCCATCGGCTGCACCCAGGTCTTCGACGACCCGCGTTTCGCCGACTGGTTCCTGCGCAAGGATAACGAGGCCGCATTGCGAGCAATCATCGAGGCCGCGCTCGCGAAAGAAGATGCCAAAACCTGGGAGCCGCGCCTGAACGACGCCGGGGCACCCTGCGCCAGCATCTGGAAAATCGAGGAAGTCATCGACCACCCGCAGATCGCCGCGCGCGGCGTCATGCAGACCGTGGACAGCCCCTACGGGCCGCTACGCCTGATGGGTTCCGGTTTCCAAATGGCGCATGGCGGCGGAAAACTGGACACCGTCGGGCCGCAACTCGGCGCCCATACCGACGCTGTCCTTGGGGAAATCGGTTACGACGCGGCGGCGATCGCGGGGTTGCGGGAACGGGGGGTCGTGTAGCCCCCTACTCCCGCCGCTCGAATCGGGCGACGTCGGCCTTGAGCATCCGCACCGTCACATGCACGTTGGTGTCGGTATCTTCCCGGTCGACGATTTCGCCGTGCTGATACAGCCAAGCCAACCGAGCGCCGTCTTCGGGTGGGATGTCGTATTCCAGGAGTTCCATGCCGGCAGCGATGCGGGTGTCGATCGCCGCCAAAACGGCATTCAGGCCATCGCCGGTAATCGCCGAGACCGCGACCGACCCGGCACGCACCGGCACGCCTTCTATGCCACCCAGAAGATCGGCCTTGTTCAGCACCTCGATCGTGCGCGACGGCCAGGATTCATCCAGCGCACCGTCGGACACCATCTCGTCCAGCACCTTCATCACGTCGGTGCGCTGGGCGGCGGTATCTGGATGCGCTGCGTCGCGAATGTGCAAGATAACATCCGCCATCGCGACCTCTTCCAGAGTCGCACGAAACGCTTCCACCAATTCGTGCGGCAGTTCGCTGATGAAGCCCACAGTGTCGGACAGAATCACCCGGCGGCCGGACGGCAGGCGCAATCCGCGCATAGTTGGGTCCAGCGTCGCAAACAACTGGTCCTTGGCGGCGACCTCGGCCCCGGTCAGGGCGTTGAACAAAGTGGATTTTCCAGCATTGGTGTAACCGACCAGCGCCACGACAGGGAACGGCACCTTCCGACGGGCGGAACGGTGCAGGCCGCGCGTGCGGCGCACTTGTTCCAGGTCCTTCTTCAGCCGCACAAGCCGTTCGTCGATCAACCGCCTATCGGCTTCGATCTGCGTTTCGCCGGGACCGCCCAGAAAGCCGAAACCGCCGCGCTGGCGTTCCAAATGGGTCCAGGACCGCACGAGGCGAGATCGCTGATATTCGAGATGCGCCAACTCGACCTGGAGCGAGCCTTCTTTTGTCGCCGCGCGCTCCCCGAAGATATCCAGGATCAGGCCAGTTCGATCGATAACCTTGCAGCCCCAGGCGCGCTCAAGATTGCGCTGCTGCACCGGGGTGAGCATCGCGTCGACCACCACGACCCCGACGCGGTTGCGCTGTAACTCACGGCCCTGGGCGGACACCTGCCCCTCCCCCAGAAGAGTCGAGGGTCGGCGCACGCGCAACGGCAGGATCGCCTCATGCACGACCACCAAAGCGATCGAGGCGCACAGCCCAACGGCCTCGGCCAGCCGCGCTTCGGCGGCACGCGGCCGTTCGGGACCGCCGGAATCGCGGGTACCCAACGGCTGGCTCGTGGCTTCATGCCCGAACCGACTCCACGGCAAAACCACGGCGGCTCGGGTCGGACCCGAGTCGTCGGCTACCCACCGTCGGTCGCGTGCGCTCTCGCCGTCCTCCGAACCGTCCGAAGGCTCAACCGTCACTGGCGGCAGAGGCCATCTCCCGTGTCGCACCGGCTGCGGCCGGAACGCTGGTCGGGTCGAACAACATGATCGGTGCGCCCGGCATCACCGTGCTGATGGCGTGTTTGTAGACGAGCTGGGTATGCCCATCGCGCCGAAGAAGAACGGAAAAATTGTCGAACCAGGTGATAATCCCCTGAAGTTTGACACCGTTCACCAGGAACACCGTTACCGGTGTTTTGCTTTTCCGCACATGATTCAGGAACACGTCCTGAACATTTTGCGCCTTTTCGTTGGCCACTTCGCACATCCTTCTTGTTTGCCATGGGTGGCGGTCGCACGGTGACTCGTGGCTCGGCCACCGCATTGCTTACTTTAGCGTCACACACCCTCAGGCAAGCAAGCGTAGTTCGGCGGCCAGGTGGTATGCGCTAGGGAAGTGGATATCCGGGGCGGCATGTTCAACACCCCCGTCGTGAGATGCATCGCCGACCAGAACCGCCGTCACGCCGGCAGCCCGCGCGGCGACCATGTCCAAGGCAGTGTCCCCCAGGTACCAAACCGCAGCATCGGCGGTCCGCCCCAATTGTTCCAGCGCCATCAGAATCGGCGCCGGGCTCGGCTTATCGGCGGCGGCATCGCCCGCGCCGATCACGGTCCCGAAATGCCCGCCCCAGTCGAGATGCGCAACTTCGGCCCGCAAATATTGGCCGGCTTTGTTGGAAACCACGCCCTGCGGCCAAGCGGCGCCGGCCACAAGCGCGTCGGCCGCGCCGGGCATCGGTTGAACAAAATCGAGGTGCTTTTCACGGAAAGCGGCATAGAAAATGTCGCGCGCTTCTTCCCATCGATCGCCGAACATCGGCGGAAAGCTTTCTTTCAAGGCGACACGGACCCGGCCTTTGGTCTCCTGCACGGTCCAAAGCGGCTTATCGAACGCCGCGAACGCCGCGTTCAGCGCCCCGGCGATGCCGGCCCAGCCATCCACCAGCGTGTTATCCCAATCGTAGAGCAGCAAGGACGGTCTGGCCTGCCCCGATGTCACGATTACGCCTTCGCCGCCCGTGTCAGAGCCAACGCATTGGCGCATATCTTCATCCAATTCTCGAACGAGAAATCGTAGGCGTCGTGCTCGGGGGCGAAGCGATCGATGTAGCCCTTTAGCAACCCGGGCATCAGCACTTCGACCGAGCCGGGTGGGCGGTTGCGTTCTGCCGGAACGACCCAGAGCAAGGTGTTGTCGCCAAGCCGACGCAGGGCCATCAGCAAAGGCAGCACTTCCGCGTCGGTGACCGCCGAATTGCGCTTATAAACAAAAATTTTCTCACCCTCGGCCAACTCCTCCACGAACTCGCGGCGGAGGTATTTCAGACGCGCGGCTTCCTGCTCGCGCATCAGCCATATGCTGCGCTGACCTTCGTAGATGAAGCTGTGATAATCCAGCCCGTATTTCTTCTCGTGGATCATATACTCGCGCGGCGATGCGCCGGAGAGATACGGCTCGATATCTTCCAGTTCGCCCAGCCCGTCGAAGCCCGTGTCGAGGCCGCGAATAAGGGCACGCATGAATGTGCTGGAGAACCGCAACAGCCCCAACGGTTCGGCGCCGCACCGGCGCTGCACCAGCCCGAATTCGCAGTTTTCGCCCATGCTTTCGAAATGCGGCGCCAACTGCGCAAAATCGAGACCCGTGCGTTCGACCACCTGCTGCGTCAAATCGCCCCGGCGCGGCAGACCGAATTGCTCCCCGTTCCAGTCCATCATGGTGCCGGGCGGTAAACGCCATACCCAATCGCCGGTCGTGGCCGACAGCCGATACAATCTGGCCTCCGCCATCGAAAACGCGAGCGGACGGTCGTCCTCGGTCGTGGCGAAATCCATCGGACGGGCGGCGTCGGGATGCTGCAACACAACGGTGAGAACTTCGGATCCGCGCACCAACTCAGCGGGAATGCGGTATCCGACCAAAGTCGGTCGTGCGAGCGACGAAGAGCCGACCACAGTGTCGTTGACCGAGACGATCACCCGCTGCGCGGTCAATTCGGGCAGACTAACGAAGGGAACAATATCCAACGTCAGGATATATTCGTCGGCGCCGGTGTCCGGCAAGGTCGGGATACGCAGAGAGCTTTCCGCGCCGGTTGCCCAGGTAAACGTGGGTTCGGGCTGTGCCCAACCACCGGCCAGATAGGTCTGACTGTTGCCCGTAGCCCCAAAATCGATTGCAAGTTCGAGTACTACCGCCATTCCCCAAGCATCGTTTCAACGCCCGTTACACATTGGGACCGCCCCAATATGTTTATGTTTCGTCCGCAGGTAGCAAAAAAGCAACCCCCACCGACGTAAACTTATGTCGTCCGTACCTCACAAACGAATGAGACACTCAAAAATGCCGCAGCACCCGCAATTTATTCTTTGTATCCAAGGGTTACCAGTCGATTCGCCATTTTACTCGACAGGTGGGATTCAATCGCACATGGATCGCTAGCTTATCGCCCATCCGTTCGACGCCGCACGGCCGTCAGCACCACTCGATGCAGAGCAAAGGCCAGCAATCGATCGTCGTCGATCCCACTCAGTACCTTTGGGCAGGCAGCGGTGGGAAGATGCAGCGCAATCTCGAGCGCCTGGCCATCGCGCAACAAATGCTTGGGCAGTTCGCACTCGAGGACCGAGATATCGCGCACCCGTGCTTCGCCGACGATCGTGCCGTTCACGGACAGCCCGATTTCCTGAAAAGGAATTTTGTCTGCCACGACATAAGGATTGCCGACGATTTGCAACACGCACAATTCGTCCGACGGCACTGGAGGAAGCTCCAACCGGCTGACCGCGGCATTCGTCCAGGTGAACGTTCGCTCGGTCACCGACCAACCATCCAATTGATAGTCCCGACCTGTTCCAGTCTCACCGAATTCGATTGTCGCCAGAACCCGAGCGCTCGGCCCATCGGGAGTGGCGGCGCGCGCAGTTTGCAGGTGCAAGTCCACCGCCCAAGGCTCCTCGGCGGCGAGAAGATTCACCTTGCCCGTCCGCCCGGCCGACCTCGCGCTGGAAGCAGCACGTTCGGCCGGCAACCCATCCAACAACCGATCCCCTGCAAGGCGGGCAATTTCCATCCCCGTCACCGACGCCTTGCCGGTCTGTTCCAACGCCCATGTAACGACATCGAACAATTTCCGGTCTTCGGCGATCGCAGGTTGTAGGGCATCGGCATACAGCCATTGCACCTCGTTTCGAGATAAGATCGGCTCCGATCGATTATGATGCTTGCTGGCCGCAATGCCCCAACGCTCGTGCAGCCAGCGATCGTATTGCTCGGTTGTCGTGATCTCGACATTATGGACCGCGATGCGGTCGATCGCCACGGCATATGTGCCTGCCATACCGCGCCCAAGAAATGTACAGGCACGATTGGGTTGCGCGATTTCCGGATGCAACAGCGCGCGGGTCGTCAGGTCTTTGAGCTCGCGAGCCCCGATGTTGGCGGGCAAGCGTTCGATTCCAAGGCAGCGCAGAATCTGCGCGGTATCGGGGGTTTTTCCCTCGGGGTCCTGACGCAACCGTCCGATCGCATAATTCGCCTGGGAGAGCATCTGGTCGAGCGGTTCGCGGATAACGGTGAAAAAGCAATCGGAAGACCTTACGCCCGCATGATAGGTATAGCCGCCCAATTCCATATGCCCATAGATGAACACACGATCGTAGTGCCGCACTAAGCGCGCGATGCCACCGAGCGTTAGTAGGAACTCGCCCTCCGTGAACCAGCCATCGACTTCCAGCAATTTCGGCATGGGCAACTGCCGGCTGGCCAGATTCATAATCAAATCCGTGCCAGCACATTTGGGCACGTGAATGAAAATATCGCGAATTTTCTCGGGAAACGCTTTTAGGAATCCGACAGTAATTGTCTCTCGAAACTCCGAGCCTAACAGCAGGGTCTTAAAAAATCTCCGTGGATCGAAGCCACCGGATTGCAGCGCAGCATCAAGGTTGCCGGCGGTACGCCCGAGAACCGTTAGATAGACATCGCTCGGCATCACCCCCGTAAAATCGACCATGTCCAGCACATCGTCCAGCTCGCGACCGGGCGTAAGATACTCCAACAGTTCGAACAGTTCGCGGGTCGTTCGCGGCATAGGGCGCCTGCGACGCGCGACTGCGAGGACGACATCTCGTTGGGTTTCGCCAGCCTGATCCGACAAGAGTGTCATACCTCCGATTTGCGATAAAACAAATAATTGCCTGACATTATCCCCAGACAATATCGGATAGGATTATACCGACAAAGCTATCGTGGCGCTTCGATACAGAAGCACGATTTGTCGATCGTCGAACCGATACCGGTCGCTAACCGCCGCCGATTTTCGGAATGAGCACGATCTCGCTGCCGGGCAATAATTTCGCCCCGTAGGCATCCTGGTAAATCTCACCGTCGATCGCGACGGCCATGCTTTCTTCCACCTGGGTTCCCAGACCTGGAAAGCGATTGTCCAGCTCTAGGATCAGGCGGCGAAAGGTGGTCGCCTCAACCTCGAATTCCGTCATGCCGCCAGTCAGTGCGCGGCATGCGGAACCCGAGGAGAGGACGACTTTAGGCACGTATTAGCCGGCGGCGTCGATCGCCGCACGAACCTTCGGCGGCGACATGGGCAGGTCCGGCATACGAAGGCCGGTGGCACCCTTGATCGCGTTGGAAATCGCGGCCATCGGCGGAATGATAGGAACCTCACCCACGCCGCGCGCCCCGAAGGGATGACGGGGGTTCGGCACTTCGACCAGCACAGCTTCGATCATCGGCAGATCGGATGCGACCGGGCAACGGTAGTCGAGGAACCCGGGGTTATCCATCTGGCCTTTGTCGTTGTAGATATACTCTTCGCTCAGCGCCCAGCCGATGCCTTGCACGGCGCCGCCTTGGATCTGGCCTTCGACGTAGCTGGGATGGATCGCCTTGCCGACATCCTGGATCGCCGTGTAGCGGACGATTTCGACCTTGCCGGTCTCCTTGTCCACCGCGACGTCGCAGATGTGCGCGCCGAAGCCCGCACCGGCGCCCTGAGCGTTCACCGACACTTCCGCGTTGATCGGACCGCCGGTGCGGCCCTGCTTCGCAGCGATGGCGGCTAGGTCCAACGGCTCGAACGCGCCGGCGTTCGTGCCGGCAGGAACGGCCTTGCCGTCTTGCCACTCGACCGCATCGACCGGGATATCCCAAGTCTGCGCGGCACGGGCTTTCAACTGCTCCACGACCTTTTCGGCCGCCTGCGTCACCGCCATGCCGGTGGCGAACGTCACGCGCGATCCGCCGGTCAGGAAGGTGAAGCCGATCGATGCCGTGTCGGCGACGATGGTGCGAACCTTGGACACGGGGATGCCCAGCACTTCCGCCGTCATCATGCCCATAGACGCACGGGAACCACCGATGTCCGGGCTACCGGTTGCGACCATGACAGTGCCATCTTCGTTGATATGCACCGTCGCGGACGATTCACCGCCGATGTTGAACCAGAAGCCCACGGCCAGACCGCGCCCGTGCCCTTCGGCCAACGGCGCTTTCCAATGCGGATGCGCGCGCGTTGCATCCAGCACCTGCTTGTAGCCGATATTGGTGTGGCTGACGCCGTAATGGGTCTTGCTGCCGTTGACGACCGCGTTCTTCTCGCGCAGCACCAGCGGGTCCATGCCCAATTTCCGAGCCAGATCGTCCACGGCGCATTCCACCGCGAAAGAGCTGATCGGGGCGCCCGGGGCGCGATAGGCTGCGACCTTCGGGCGGTTTGACACCACGTCGTAACCCAGCACGTCGACGTTCGGGATGTCGTACATCGCGAAACCGCACATGCAGCCCGGCCCGATCGGCGACCCGGCGAACGCACCGGCCTGGAATTTCAGCACCTGCTGCGCAGCGACGATGGTGCCGTCCTTTTTGGCGCCGAGCTTGACGGTGACCGACGCGCCGGACGTGGGGCCGGAACCGCGGAACACGTCTTCGCGCGACATCTGCATCTTCACCGGCTTGCCGGATTTGCGCGACAGCGCGACGGCAACGGGCTCCAAGTAAATCAGCGTCTTACCGCCGAAACCGCCGCCGATTTCCGCCGGATTGACCCGGATATTCGCCATATCCAGACCCAGCAGCTTCGCCGTGTAAGCACGGATCATGAAATGACCCTGGCTAGAGGCGTGGATCGTGACCTGACCGTCGGGGTTGTAGCTCGCCAAGCAAGCATGCGGCTCGATATAGGCCTGATGCACCGGCTTGGTGGTGTAGCTGTCCTCGAAGATCACTTCGGCTTCGGCGAAGCCCGCATCGATATCGCCCTTCTTGAAGGTCACGACCTTCGCGATATTGGACGGCGTCGTCGGCTTCGGGTTAACGCCCGCAGTGAACATGTCGTCGTGCAGAACCGGCGCACCGTCCTTCATCGCGTCGTCGACGTCGATGACATGCGGCAACACTTCGTACGTGACGTCGATCAGCGCGAGCGCTGCCTCGGCGATCGCCGGGCTGGTCGCCGCGACGGCGGCCAGTGCGTGACCTTCGTAGAGGACTTTGCCGCGCGCCATGATATTCAGCGAAAGATCGCGGAAATTCATCGGGCCTTCGCCCACGAACGCTTCTTCCGACGCGATGTTCGGGAAGTCGGCCGAGGTGATGACAGCCTGAACGCCTTTCAAGGCTTCTGCCTTGGAAGTGTCGATCGACAGAATGCGTGCATGCGCATGCGGGGAGCGCAGGATTTTGCCCCACAGCATGCCGGACGCGCGCGTATCGGCCGAGAACAACGCCCGACCGGTTACCTTATCCACCCCATCCGGACGGATGGGGCGGGTGCCAACGACCTTGAGGTCGCTGTTGATGTAATTCATTTAGACGGTCTCCCCTCGCATGACGGCGGCGGCGTCCATAACGGCCCGGATAACCTTGTCGTAACCGGTGCAGCGACACAGGTTACCGGCGAGCCAATAGCGGGCTTCGGTCTCGGTCGGATTGGGATTTTCGTCCAACAGCGCCTTCGTGGCGACGATCAGGCCCGGGGTGCAGAAACCGCATTGCAGCGCGGCGTGCTCCAAGAACTTCTGCTGGATCGGGTGCAGTTGGTCGCCCTGGGCGATTCCTTCGATCGTGGTGATCGACTTGCCCTCGGCTTCGACGCCCAGCATCAGGCACGAGCACACCAGGGTGCCGTCGACTAGGATCGAGCAAGCGCCGCAGTCGCCGGACGCGCAGCCTTCCTTAGCACCGGTCAGACCGACGACGTCGCGCAGCACGTCCAGCATGGTCTGCTGGGTTTCGCACAGGAACTCGGCGGCCTCGCCGTTGATCGTGGTGGTAACGTGTGACTTGCTCATTAGTGGGTCTTCCCTGTCGCTTTGCCAGAGGCGCGGTCGAAAGCGATCTGTGCCACGCGGCGGGCCAGAACGCCGGAGATTTTCTTGCGGTACTCGGCGGTGCCGCGCTTGTCGCTGATCGGCTTGGCGGCGGCCTGCGCCGCAGCGTCCAGCTTCGCCAGCGTGTCGGCGTCGAGCTTATGCCCAACCAGCACGTCGGCCATTTCCTTCACCAGCAGCACGGTCGGCGCCACGGCGCCCAGCGAGCAACGGGCGGCGGTGCAAACGCCATTGGCGTCGAGCGTGACGCTGATTCCGCAGCCGACGACCGCGATGTCCATTTCCGTGCGCGGAATGAAGCGGAGGTAGGCAT
>JBAXFK010000150.1:0-11506 GCA_037139955.1 Rhodospirillales bacterium | reverse complement strand
GCTGATCGCAGAACTCCGGAGCGCGTGATCCAGGCGTGTCAACCTGGGCAGTTACGATTTAGTTTACTTGCACCGGCTTTCGAATGCCGAAGCCTACGCCCCCTTGTCGCGCGTTTGGCAGCCCAAAGCCCGCATCGTCTATAGCATCGCCGACCTGCATCATGTCCGCTCGGCGCGGCAGGCGGCGGTGCATGGCAATGCCGAATTGGCCGAGACCGCCAGCTACATGAAAGCCCGCGAGCTGAATGCGATGCGCATGGTCGACGCAGTCGTCACCCATTCCCTGGCCGAAGCCGATTACATCCGGCGGGAGGAGCCCTCGGCGATCGTTCACGTCGTGCCATGGGCCTTGCGCGCCGCCCCGCGCAAGCTGCCGCTACGTCGGCGGAGCGGAATTGCCTTTGTCGGCGGTATGCGACACGCCCCGAACCCCGATGCGGTGCGCTGGCTGGCCGCCGAGATATTGCCCCATGTCTGGGCGCGCGATCCGTCGATCGAATGCCAGTTGGTCGGGGCGGATTGGCCCGAACCGGTTTGGGGGCGTTTGGACCCTCGGCTGCGGTTGACGGGGCCGGTCGAACGGCTGGATGAGGTCTTTGATCGTGTGCGCCTGACGGTCGCACCGCTGCGCTTCGGGACAGGTATCAAGGGTAAGGTGTTGGATAGTTTCGCCGCCGGCCTGCCCTGCGTCATGACCCCGATCGCCGCAGAGGGCATCCCACTCGGTTCGGTTCTGCGGACGGCTGTTGCCGCCGACCCGCTCGATATCGCCGACCTGATCTGCGACCTGCACAACCGACCATCGCTCAACGGTAAGCACGCGCGCGCCGGCCTAGCACTGATCGCCGCAACCTACACCGAGGCTGCGATCGTCGCAGCGTTGGACGCGGCAGTGAGCGGTGGGGCGCCCGTCGCGGCGTAAATGCCGCCCTAACGGTGCAGCTTCGCCAGTGCGTCCGCGTTTGCTCGTATCGCCAGCATCCGCCGGATTTTCAGCGTGGGTGTCAGCAGCCCGTTCTCCACCGTGAACGGCTCGACCACCGCGTGCTGGCGGATGCGCTCGACGACCGACAGCCGCCGATTGACCTCGGACACAGCGATTGCGACAGCGACGTCGTCGAAACCTTCGGCCGGAACCAGCAGCGCGATCGGCGCCGCGCGCCCGTCCCCGGCGATCACGGCCTGGGCGATGGCGGGTTCGCCCATCAACAAGCCCTCGATCCTGGCGGGGGAGATGTTGTCGCCACCGGACAGTACGATCATGTCTTTCTTCCGGTCGGTGATGGTCAGATAACCGGCCCGGTCCAGCGTGCCGATGTCGCCGGTATGTAGCCAGCCATCCTGGATCGCGCTTTGGGTGTCGTCCGGCCGGCCCCAATAGCCATCCATCACCAGATTGCCCCGCACCAGGATTTCCCCGTCCTCGGCCAGTTTCAGGTCTACCCCGACCAGTGCCGTGCCCACGGTTTCCACCCGGATGGCATCCGGCGGATTGCCGGAGATAATCGGCCCCGCCTCGGTCTGGCCGTAACCTTGGATGACCGGCAGGCCGAGCGCCATGAAGAACCGCCCGACTTCCGGTTCGAGGCGTGCGCCGCCCGATACCACCGCGATCATCCGCCCACCGAACCGGTTGCGCACCTTAGCCCGCACCAATCGGTCCAAAATCGGATCGAGAATACGCTCGGTCAGAGTCAGCCGACTGCCGGAGATGCGCTTCAGGCCCAGGTCCAGTGCCCTGTGGAACAGTTTTTGCCGGCTGGGCTTCTGACGCCCGAGTTGGACCAGGATGCGGGCGCGGATTGTCTCCAGCACGCGCGGTACCATCGTCATGATGGTGGGCCGGATTGTCAGCATGTCCGCCGCCAGATGCTCCGTTCCGCGGGCATAAACGATCTCGGTTCCGGCACTTGGCAAATAGAACCCGCCGATCGTGTGTTCGTAGGCATGCGAGGCCGGAAGGTAGGACAAATAGACCTCGTCTTCCATCTTTAACGGTTTCAGCAGGATGAAAGCGCCTTGCATGTTCGACAGGATGGCGCGGTGCGGCAGCATCACCCCCTTGGGTGCGCCGCCGGTGCCGGAGGTGTAGATCAAGCAGGCGAGGGCAGTCGGTGGGATCGTCGTAGCCTCGGCTGCGATATCGTCGGGGGGTGCGGTGTCGGCGACGAGATCGGACCAGGACGCATCGTCCATCCGCACCAGCAGATCGAGTTCCCCGGCCTGGGCGATTTTCGCTGCCAGCGTGCCGTTCGACACAATCGCGGCACGGATGCCGGCGTCTTTCAGTAGATGCGCATGATCGGCGACCGTGTTGGTCGTATAGGCGGGCACTGGCACCGCGCGGATCGCCATGAGGGCGGTTTCGGCGATCGGATATTCCGGGCGGTTTTCCGAGCAGATCAGGACGCGGTCGCCGGCAGAAACACCGGCGGCGCGAAGGTTTCGGGCACAGGAAGCAGCCATACGGGCGAATTCGGACCAGTTAATCCCGTGCCACGCGCCATTCCGGTAGCACCGCAGCATCGGCCTGTTCGGCCATGTCCGCGCCCGGTCGAACATCATCGCGGCCAGATTCGGCCAAGTCGGATAACTCCGCACGTTTGTCCCCTTTGATGGGGTGTGTTCCTACCCTACATCTGAGACGAACGCACCAACCCGAGGACTCCTTCGCCATGCCCAATGCCGCCGCTCTGCCCGCCTGGGATCTGTCGGACTTGTATCCAGCCCCCGACAGCCCCGCGTTGGAGGCGGATTTCGCGCGCGCCGAATCAGCGGCAAAAGCGTTCTCGGTGGCCTTTGCCGGGAAGCTGGCGGACATCGCGTTGGAACCCGCGATCGCGGAATACGAGCGGATTCAAGAAATTCTTGGGCGGATCGGTTCGTATTCGGGGCTGCTGTTCGCCGAGAACTCCAGCGATCCCGAGCGGGGGCGGTTTTACCAGACGGTGAGCGAACGGATCACCGCAATTTCCACCCATTTGCTATTCTTCACACTGGAATTGAATCGGATGGACACGGCGCCGGATGCCGGTCGTTACGGGGCGTGGTTGCGTGACCTCCGCGTGTTCCGTCCGCATCAATTGTCGGATGAGGTGGAGAAGCTGCTGCACGAAAAGGAAGTCGCGGGCGCCTCGGCCTGGAGCCGCTTGTTCGACGAAACCACCGCCGGCATGCGGGTGCCATTTGCAGGGGAGTCGCTGACCGTCAGTGCGACGCTGAACAAATTATCGGATACGGATCGTTCGGTGCGGGAAGCAGCGGGCAAGGCCATCGGGACCGCATTCGGCGACCGGATCAAATTGTTCTCCCTGATTACGAATACCTTGGCCAAGGACAAGGAAATCGACGATACGTGGCGGCACTATCCGAAGCCGAGCAGCTACCGCAACCGTTCCAATATGGTTGAAGACGAGGTGGTGGATGCGTTGGTTACCGCCGTTCGCGGGTCCTATGGCCGCCTGTCGCATCGGTATTATGCGATGAAAGCCCGTTGGCTGGGGCTGGAGAAATTGCAACATTGGGATCGCAATGCCCCATTGCCCGGCGGCGACGACATCGTCATCCCCTGGGACGATGCTCGGGATCGCGTGTTGACCGCATATCATGCGTTTAGCCCGGAATTGGCGTCGATTGGGAAGCGGTTTTTCGATAACGCTTGGATCGACGCGGCCCCCAATCCAGGTAAATCCGGCGGTGCTTTTGCGCACTCGACCGTGCCCAGCGTGCATCCGTATTTGTTGTTGAACTACCATGGCAAAACCCGCGACGTGATGACACTGGCGCACGAATTGGGCCACGGCGTGCATCAGGTCCTTGCCGGTGCACAGGGATGCCTGATGTCGCACACGCCGCTGACCCTGGCCGAAACCGCCAGCGTATTCGGCGAAATGCTGACATTCCGCGCGCTACTGGATGCGGCGAGCCCGGCTCAGAAACGGATAATGTTGGCCTCCAAAGTCGAGGACATGCTTAACACTGTTGTCCGCCAGATCGCCTTCTACCAATTCGAAATCCGCGTTCACGACGAGCGCCGCTCGGGGGAAATTCTACCGGAGCGGCTGGGCGAAATTTGGATGCAAATACAAGCCGAGAGTTTGGGCCCGGCATTCGAATTTACCCCGGAATATAGCGTATTTTGGTCGTATATTCCGCACTTCGTCCATTCCCCATTCTATGTCTATGCCTATGCGTTCGGGGATTGTCTTGTGAACGCGTTGTATGCGGTGTTCCAGAATGGGCATCCCGGGTTCCAGGCGAAGTATTTGGATATGTTGCGTGCCGGGGGCACGAAACGGCACAAGGAATTGCTGGCCCCGTTCGGGTTGGATGCGTCGGACCCGGCGTTCTGGACCAAGGGGCTGGATATTGTGTCGGGCTTTATCGATGAGCTGGAGAAGGTGGGCTGATGGCCGAAAGCAGCAATCTCTTCGGTGAAATCCGCCGCTTTGCTAAGACTTCGGGCGCCGTGGGTGGCATCGCCGCGCGTGTCGCGGGGGAGCGTATGTTCGGTATCAAAACCGACCGCGCCGCGCATGCCGAGGACCTGAAAACAATCCTCGGCGGGTTAAAGGGCCCGCTGATGAAGGTTGCGCAATTCCTTTCCACCGTGCCCGACGCGCTGCCGGCGGAATACGCGCTGGAACTGGCAGAGTTGCAGGCCAACGCGCCTGCCATGGGCTGGGCCTTCGTGCGTAGGCGCATGGCCAGCGAATTGGGCCCGGACTGGCAATCCCGCTTCAAGGCGTTCAGCCAAACTGCGTCGGCCGCCGCGTCGTTGGGGCAGGTGCATCGTGCGACATTGCCGGATGGAACCGATGTCGCCTGCAAGCTGCAATATCCCGACATGCCTTCCACCGTTGAAGCCGATTTACGGCAATTGAAGCTGGCGATGGCGGTGTATCACCGCATGGACAATGCCATCCAACACGAGGAAATCTACAAGGAACTCACCGAACGCCTGCGGGAAGAACTGGATTATACCCGTGAAGCCGCGCAGATGCGGTTGTACCGCGCGATGCTCGATAACGTCCCGGATGTGCACATACCGACCGCAGTGCCGGAGTTTTGTACGAACCGGTTGCTGACCATGACTTGGCTGAACGGCCGCCCGCTGATGTCCCGCCTCGCCGAGGACCCGGACCAGGACGAGCGCAATCGGATCGCGCAGTCGTTGTTCCGAGCGTGGTATGTGCCGTTCTATCGTTTCGGGGTGATTCACGGCGATCCGCACATGGGGAATTATCAGGTGCGCCCCGACGGTTCGGTGAATCTGTTGGATTTCGGCGCGATCCGGGTGTTCGATGCCTCGTTCGTGCGCGGGGTGATCGATTTGTTCGAAGCCGTGCGCGACAACGATGAAGCGAAGGCGCACCATGCATACTCTACCTGGGGGTTCACGGATCTATCCAAGGAGAAGATGGCGGTTCTCGGCCTATGGGCTCGCTTCCTTTACGAGCCGCTGATCGACGATCGCGTTCGCCCGATACAGGAAACCGACGACCCGCAATTCGGTCGCGCGGTGGCGGAACAAGTTCATGCTGGCTTGAAACGAACCGGAGGGGTGAAACCCCCACGCGAATTCGTGCTGATGGACCGATCCGCTATCGGCCTGGGCGGGGTGTTCCTACGTCTGAAGGCGCGTATCAATTGGAGTCGGATGTTCCACGAACTGATCGAGGATTTCGATTCCAACGTTCTAGCGGAGCGGCAATCGGCGGCGTTGGCGGCGGCGGGGGTGCCGAAGGCGGGCTAGTGGCCGGTGCCTCGCCGTCCTCCGACTGCCCAAAATAATCGCCATCTTCCCCGCTCGGCGGCGCCGCGCTATGTTTGAGACATCGGATAATGAGGACTTGAATGGAAGACGACCAGGAGCAGCAGCCACCGGAAAGCTTGCTCCCCTATGCCGAGTGGATCGAAACCGCGCTCCGACAGGTTGTCGTGCGCGCCGTCGAACACGTGGGTAAGGAAGGCCTGCCCGGCGGGCACCACTTCTACATCACCTTCCGCACCGACCATCCGGGCGTCGTCATTCCGCCGCATCTGCGGGCGCAATACCCGCACGAGATGACAATCGTCCTGCAAAACCGGTTCTGGGATCTGAAGTTCTCGACCGAAACGCAGGCTATCGGCGTCGGCCTGTCCTTCGGTGGCGTCGGCTCCACGCTGGTCGTTCCGCTCGACTCGCTGATCGCTTTCGCCGATCCCTATGTCGGGCACGTCCTGCGCTTTCACCCCGTCATGCCCGAGGACAAATCCGCCGAAGCCGCACCGGTCGCCAAGCCCGAGGCCGCCGACGAAAAGCCGACCGAAGCGCCGCAAGTGGTCAGCCTGGACGCCTTCCGGCGCCGCACCCCGCCCAAAAACTGACGTAAGGAACCGCGCATGAACGCTCCCGTTTCCGCCGCTGCCCAGCGGCCGTCTTCGTTCCTCTATTCCCCGATGTTTCCGCTCGGCGAGGACAAGACCCCCTGGAAGAAGCTGGATATCGCGGGGGTGCGCACTTTGACCTGCGACGGCCAAACCGTGCTGCGCATCGCGCCGGAGGCTTTGTCCGAGCTAGCCGTTGCTGCATTTCACGACGTTTCGCACCTGCTGCGGCCTGGGCACTTGGCGTCGCTGCGTGCGATTCTGGACGACCCCGAGGCAAGCTCGAACGACCGTTTCGTCGCGCTCGATCTATTGAAAAACGCCAATATCGCGGCCGGCGGCGTGTTGCCGATGTGCCAGGATACCGGCACGGCCATCGTGGTGGGCAAGAAGGGTCAACGCGTGTGGGTCGACGGGGATGAGGAAGAAGCCCTGTCCTGGGGCGTGCATCGCACCTACACCGAGACAAATCTGCGCTATTCTCAGATGGCGCCTTTGACCATGTATAACGAGGTCAATACTGGTAACAATCTGCCCGTTCAATTCGATATCTTCGCCCAACCCGGCGAACACCATGCCGACGAATTCCACTTTATGTTCGTCGCCAAGGGCGGCGGATCGGCCAACAAAACCTTCCTATTCCAGGAAACCCGCGCCATTTTAACGCCCGAGCGGATTGCGAAGTTTCTGGAAACGAAAATGAAAACGCTGGGCACCTCGGCGTGCCCGCCGTACCATTTAGCGATCGTGATCGGCGGTACCTCGGCCGAGTTGACTTTGAAGACGGTGAAGCTGGCCTCGACCAAATGGCTCGATACGCTGCCGACCGAAGGTTCCAAAGCCGGTCACGCCTTCCGCGATCTGGAAATGGAGCAGAAGGTTCTAGAAATCTCTCGGAATATCGGCATCGGCGCCCAGTTCGGTGGCAAATACTTCTGCCACGACGTTCGCGTTATCCGCCTCGCTCGGCATGGCGCTTCGTTGCCGGTGGGCATCGGCGTTTCGTGCAGTGCCGATCGGCAGATCAAAGCCAAGATCACGCCGGAGGGTGTGTTTCTGGAACAACTCGAAACCGATCCGGCGCATTATTTGCCCGAGACGACGGACGAACATCTGCCCGATGATTCGGTCGTGGTGAACCTAAACCAACCGATGGCGGATATCCGCAAGCTGCTGTCCAGCCTACCGGTGAAAACGCGTGTGATGCTGAACGGTACCATGGTTGTGGCGCGGGACATCGCGCATGCCAAGCTGAAAGAACGCCTGGATGCCGGCCTTGGGTTGCCGCAATATTTGAAAGACCATCCCGTCTATTACGCCGGTCCCGCCAAAACCCCCACAGGCATGGCCACCGGCAGCTTCGGCCCCACCACAGCCGGGCGCATGGATAGCTACGTGGACGAATTCCAGGCCGCCGGCGGCTCGCTGGTGATGCTTGCCAAAGGCAATCGCTCTACCGCCGTGAAGAACGCCTGCAAGAAATACGGCGGCTTCTACCTCGGTTCGGTCGGCGGCCCGGCGGCGCGTCTGGCGCAAGACTGCATCCGCAAGGTGGAGGTGCTGGAATATCCCGAACTCGGCATGGAAGCGGTCTGGCGGATCGAGGTGGAGAACTTCCCCGCGTTCATCGTCATGGACGACAAGGGCAACGACTTCTACGAGGGGATGGAGTAGGGCGGCCTAACGCGCCGTCCGCAACCGTCGCACTTCCAGATATTGCCACAGCAACAGAATCGGCACGCCCACGACAACATCCCGAGCGCGGCGGATCAACGAAACTCCGATCGATAGCTCGGGTGGGACGCCGAAAATCGCACCGAGGCCAGCATAGCCCGCCTCCTGCACCCCGGCATTGACCGGGACCAGGAAGGCGGCGGCGGCGAGGGCGCTCAATAGGGCCTCGATCGCGAGCACGTCGTCGAAGGCGATCGGCACACCCAGCGCGCGGTAGGCGATCCAACCGGCGGTCCCGGCCATCAGCCAAGCGACTAAATGCACGGCGAACCCCAGGGCCAGCCGCGGTGCATGGCCGTAAATCATCCCCAATTCCGCTTGTAGTACTGCCACCCGATCCTGCGCGTCGGACAGACGCCCGCTGGCGATGACCTTGCCCAGCTTGGCGAATAGCGGCGCCGCGCCGTTCTGCAACCACATGAAGGCGAAGCACCCGAGCACCGCGAGGCCCAACCCGATCTCCACCGGCAAGGCCAGAGCGGAATCCGGTGCTCGGGATAGCAAAATAGCCAACCCGATGGCGGTGAAAGCGATTTGGGCGAGGAACTCGGCGGTCACGTCCACCACGGTCGACGCGGTGGCGGTCACCCAGCTCATGCCCATCAAAGTCGCCGCACGGGTGCCGAACACGAACCCGCCGATCTGGGAAAAAGGCAGGCAATTGCCGGAGGCATCGCGGACCATACGCGCCCAGATCGTTACCCCCGCGTGCCGCGCCCCGCCGGTCGGGACGATGGCGAACCACGCCGCGCCGAGGACCGCGAACAGCAGAAATTGCCAGCCCAGGATGATGCCGAATTCGGGCCAGCCGATCCGACCGACGGCGGCAACGACGTTCCCAAGTCCGAAATAGCCGATCAGCCCGACGACGATGGCCACCCCGGCCACCGCGAGGACAATGGAAAGATGCTTCACCCCGCGCGCACCAACTTGTGCTGCTTGCGGCCGGCCGACAGCTTGATCGCCCCGTCGCGCATGTCCGCCAGACCGACCGGCAGCCCCTCATCGGATATCGCGACGTCGTTGACGCGGGCGCCGCCGCCGCGGATCAGCCGGCGGGATTCGCCGTTCGACGCCACTAGCCCGGCCTGCGCGAAGATACGGAACGCAGGGATCCCGGCCTCCAACTCGGCGCGCGGCAGATCGATACTGGGCAGGCTATCTGCGGCCGCGCCTTCCTCGAACGCCAGCCGCGCGGTTTCGGCGGCGGCGGCGGATTTTGCGCGGCCGTGCGCCAAGGCGGTGGCTTCGTTGGCGAGAATCTTCTTGGCCTCATTGATTTCGGCGCCGCCAAGGGCCTCCAATCGCGCGATTTCGTCGAGCGGGAGGTCGGTGAACAATCGCAGGAAGCGACCGACATCGGCGTCTTCGGTGTTCCGCCAGAACTGCCAGTAATCGTAGGGCGACAGCCGGTCCTCGGTCAGCCACATCGCGCCGGACGCGGTCTTGCCCATTTTGGCGCCGGACGCGGTGGTGATCAGCGGGGTGGTCAGGCCGAAGACGTGCTTCTGGTCGCTCCGCCGCGTCAGTTCCATCCCCGACACGATATTGCCCCACTGGTCCGACCCGCCGATCTGCAACACGACCCCGAGCCGGCGGTGCAATTCCCGGAAATCGTAGCTTTGCAGGATCATGTAGTTGAACTCGAGGAAGGTCATCGGCTGCTCGCGCTCCAGCCGGAGCTTCACGGAATCGAATGTCAGCATGCGGTTGACGGTGAAATGGGTGCCGACATCCCGCAGCAGGTCGATGTAGCCAAGCTTGTCCAACCAGTCGGCGTTGTTGACCATGATCGCGTCGGAGGCACCGTCGCCGAAGCGCAAGAATGGGCCGAAGCAGCGCTTGATTCCCTCCATATTCGCCGCGATTTGCGCGTCGGTCAGCATCTGCCGGGACTCGTCTTTGCCCGAGGGATCGCCGATCCGGGTCGTTCCCCCACCCATCAGCACGACTGGCTTGTGGCCGTGCTTTTGCAGCAAACGCAGGATCATGATCTGCACCAGACTGCCGATGTGCAGGCTGTCGGCGGTGCAATCGAAGCCGATATAGGCGGGCGTCGGTCCGGCGTTCATGATAGTACCCAGCGCATCCAGATCGGTGCACTGATGGATGAAGCCTCGGTCGGAGGCTTCCCGCAGGAAGTCGGTGGCGGACATGGCGGCAAACCCGTTATCGTTCGGAAGGTCGGCGGGTTACCACATGGGGGAGAAATCGGGAAATGCCTCGCACGATCGGGTTGATGAGCGGCACTTCTCTCGATGGCGTCGATGCCGCCTGGATCGACACGGACGGGGAGAGTGTCGCCTCGACCGGCCCCACGATTACTATTCCTTACGACCGTAAGATGCGCATCGACCTGCGCCGCGCGCTGGATATTGCGCCGTCGCTTCCGGCCGATAGCGCGCTGGTGAAATCGCTGGTCGAACGTCTGACCGACACCCACGCGCAAGCCGTCCAGGCGATCGGGCGGACGGCCGATCTGATCGGCTTTCATGGCCAAACGCTTTTGCATCGCCCCGAGCAGCGGCGGACCTGGCAGATCGGCGACGGGCAAGCGCTGGCCGAGCGCCTCGGCATTCCCGTCGCCTTCGATTTCCGCTCGGCCGACGTGGCGGCGGGCGGGCAGGGGGCGCCGCTGGTGCCGGTGTTTCACGCCGCTTTGGCCCGCGATCTGCCCAAGCCGCTGGCCGTCCTGAATATCGGCGGGGTCGCAAATGTCACCTGGATCGGGGCGGACGGGACGTTGGTTGCTTGCGATACCGGGCCGGGCAATGGGCCGTTGGACGATTGGACGCTGCGGCATACCGGCCAGGCCTTCGATCGCGACGGCGCGCTGGCACTGTCCGGCCGCGCCGATACCGGGGTGCTCGAACGGCTGTTGGCGAATCCGTATTTCGGTCGACCGGCGCCGAAATCGCTGGATCGGTTGGACTTCGGAAGCACCATTCGGGATAGCGGTCTGGAGGCGCTGTCCGCCGCCGACGGCGCCGCGACCCTCGCTGCGTTTACCGCACGCGCGGTGGTGGCGACCGTATTGCCCGCCGCGCCGATACGCTGGCTGGTCTGCGGCGGGGGGCGGCACAATACCGCCATTATGGCCGCGTTGTGTGCTGCGCTGCCCGCGCCGGTCGAGCCGGTGGAGGCGGTCGGCTGGAATGGCGATGCGTTGGAGGCGCAGTGCTTCGGCTTTCTCGCCGCCCGCGCGGCTGTCGGGCTGCCGCTAAGCTTTCCGGGGACGACCGGCGCGCCGACGGCGATGACGGGTGGGCGGTTGGTACATCCCTGATATGGGCCGGTTCGACCATGGCTGCGGCTGTAAGTGTCGGTGCGGTCGGCCCGACTGGGGCGTGCCCACCGAATAGACGTGCCTGTGCAGCGGCGCGCGCGACTGCGCGGCCGCTAG
>JBAXFK010000149.1:0-11516 GCA_037139955.1 Rhodospirillales bacterium | reverse complement strand
CGCGGCCATCCCGTCCGCTCGGAATGGCACCCAGGCGAGGCAGACCAGTACCGTCGTAACCGCTTGGCCCAACGGTTGCGGTAGCGGCGGTGCGATGCGGCGGTAGAACCGGTGCGTTACCAGCATTGCCCCGTGCAGCCCGCCCCACAGCACGAATCGCCACGCGGCCCCGTGCCACAAGCCGGCCAGTAGCATCGTGGCCATGAGATTGAACGCCGCGCGGTGTCGGTTGCCGCCGAGCGGGATGTAGACATGGTCGCGGAAGAAGGCGCCCAGGGAGATGTGCCAGCGGCGCCAAAAATCGGCGATGTCGGCCGCTTGGTAGGGACTGTCGAAATTGAGTGGAAACCGCACACCGAATATCCGCGCGAGGCCGGTGGCCATGTCGGAATAGGCGGAAAAATCGAAGTAGATTTGCAGCGCGTATGACAGCGTGGCGGCCCATGCCTCTAGCAGTGTCAAGGTTTCTAGCCGTGCCGCTGCATCGAAGCCGGTATCGGCGAAGCCCCCGAAGAGGTCGGCAAGCACTAACTTTTTCGCAAGGCCGAGCAGGAAAAGAGTGAGGCCGGCGCTCAGATTTTCGGCGGTGAGTCGGGTATCGGACATCCATGCCATTTGCGGAATAATGTCGCGTGGGCGGACCAGCGGGCCGGCGATCGAGTGCGGGAAGAACGCGACGAAGGCGGCGTAATGGAGCAGGCTCGGCGCGGGCAGGGCGGGATCGCGACAATCCGCCAGGAACACGATCTGCTGGAAGGTGAAGAAGCTGATGGCGAGAGGAAGGGCAATGCCGAACGCCGGTGCCTCGGGGGCGACAATCCCGATCAGAAAATCGGCGTATTTGAACCAACCGAGGACCGCGAGATTGCCCGCCACTCCGCCGAGCAGCCAGTAGCGCGGGATACGGGATTGCTGGATGCGCCGGCCGATTGCATGGTTCGCGAGGATGGACCCCACCAGCAGCGGAATATGGATCGGGTTCCACCAACCGTAGAACGTCAGACTCGCGACGAGAACCCAGTGCAATGCCCATCGTCCGGCGAGATGGAAGCCGAGAAGGCAGAGCGGCAGGAAGCCGAAGACGAAGATTTGCGAATGGAACAGCATGGCGCCGGCATTGTGCCAAGCAAACGTTAACGAAAAGTAAACGAGGCCGAAGATTCCGCGACACTTGCCACTGTCAGTCTTCCGGGCTTAGCGTCCATTAAAACCGAAAGGAGCGTCCGATGCCCGAACAACTGATCTCCGCCGACAATCACATCGACATGACCTATTGCCCGGCCGATTTGTGGTCGGCCGCCGCGCCGGCCAAATGGAAGGCCACGGCCCCGCGCACCGAACAACGCGACGACGGGCTGCATTGGGTCGTCGACGGCGATGACAAGGGTATGTGGAACGGGGTCGGACCCGGCTTCACGAAGTATCAGAAAGGCTCGTTTACCCATGTCGACGAGATGAAGGACGCGGGCTTCGAGTGGAACTATTTTCCTGGCGCGAAGCCCCGGCCCACGACGCCCGACCTCCGGGTCGCCGACCTGGATCGCGACGGGGTGAAGGCCGAGATCGTCTACGGCTGCCTGATGATCAACCACATGATCGCCGACAAAGCGATGCGGGGCTGGGCCGATAGCGTCTACAACGATTGGGTCGCCGATTTTGCCAAGCAGGCCGATCCGAATCGGGTGTTCCCCCTCTCCATCGTGCCCAACCACGACCCGATCGAGGCGGCGGCCGAGGTGCGACGTTGCGCCAAAATGGGCCTGCGCGGCGGCGATATGGCGTTCAAGCACAGCGTGGTCCCATTATGGCACCACGACTGGTACGCGGTGTGGGAGGCGGCGGCCGAATGCAACTTCCCGATCTCGTTTCACTCCACCGGGTCCCAGTCGCCGCGCGCACCGAACGATCCGGCGATGGAAAAAGAATATTTCACCCAATGGCGCCTCGTGCGGTCGGCGTTATTCCAGACCGATACGATGGAGGTTCTGGTGTCGCTGCTGGCGTCCGGCGCTTGCGAAAAATACCCCGATTTCAAGTTTGTTCTGGGTGAGTCCGGCGTCACCTGGCTGCCGTACATCTTCGACCGGCTGGACACCGAGTATCACGATCGCGCCCGCGCGTTGGGCTTCAGCATGAAGCCGTCCGATTATTTCCGTCGACAGGGCTTCGTAACCTATCAGCAGGACCAGTTCCTCGATCCGATCATTCCCCTCATCGGGGAAGATAACATCATGTGGGGATCGGATTATCCCCACCCGGATTGCTTGTGGCCGGATTCGCATGCGGTCATCGGGAAGAATCTGGCGACGATTTCCCCGTCGGTTCGTGCCAAGATCGTGCACGACAACTGTGCCAAGCTTTATAACATCCCGTGAAAGACCGACCGATGAGTATTCCTTTGCTGGACCACGAACTGGCCGACGACGAAATCGCCTGGATGGCCGATGTCTACGCCGCGTTCGCTGCCGCTCGACCGGCCCATGCCGATCCGAGGGAGGCGCTGCGGGACGTCTTGGGCCGACCGGAATTCCAACTCGAAAAGCCGATCGATCTGACCGGCAACGGCGTCTGGCGCGGCGGGCGTAATAAGCACGGGCGCAATGTCGCGGGCGTGTTCCTGCCGCGTGTGGAATTGCACCGTCATAACTACAGCCGCACCGACCAATTCGCGATGTATGTGCGGGGGGAGGCGGATGCGTTTTCGGTCGAAAATGGCGAACCGGTGCTGACTCCGGTGACCGGCGGCGCCCATTTCCACAATGCCCCAGGTGCGCCGCACGCGTTCTTGCCGAAAGTGGGCCAGCCGGTGCCCGCCGATTGGGAAATCGCATTCATCGCTATCACCCCGCGCAACTTGCAGGAAGACACTGCGGCGGTCGCCGAGGAGACGAAAGCGCTTTACCAGCGCGTTACCGGGACGGTGGCCCCAGTGGGAGTGTGATCGGGAGTATGATCGGGGGCGCGATCGGGGATGCAGGGGGGCCACGGGTGGATGACATCTCAACAGTTCTGTAACCTGTAACCTCGCATAATACGATCGTGGGCTTGGGGTTATGGCCAGAATCCCTCGGATGGCGCTCGGGTTTGCCCTGGCCGGGGTGCCTTTGCAGGCATCGACGACCAGTGGGTTGGACAATCGGTCGGTGACGGTCGACGACATCGCGGAGCCATCGGGACTGCCGATGCCAGTGTTCGGGGCAGTCGCGCTTGCGATGATCGGCGCGCGCCTCCCTAAATCCCGGTAGGCTGCCCGGACCCAATTCGGTAAGATCGTCCCCGACCGACTGGCTAACAGGGGAAGATTCGCCATGACCGAATACACGGCGCCGTTGCGCGACATGCGCTTCGTGTTGAACGATCTGATCGGCATGGACCGCATCGCATCCCTTCCGGGTTACGAGCATGCCGAACCCGATCTGATCGACGCGATCTTGGAAGAAGCGGGCAAGTTCGCAGGCAGTGTCCTGTCGCCGCTGAACCATTCGGGCGATAAAGAAGGCGCGCGCCTCGATGCCGATGGGGCGCACACCGCTGCCGGTTTCGCCGACGCCTACCGGCAATTTGTCGATGGCGGCTGGAATGCGCTGGGTTGCGATCCGGAATACGGCGGGCAGGGCTTGCCGGCCGTCCTCGGCACGGCGGTCAAGGAAATGTGGAATGCCGCCAATATGGCGTTTTCCCTTTGCCCGCTGCTGACCACCGGCGCGATCGAAGCGCTGCATCTGGTTGGCACCGATGCTCAGAAGAAAATGTATTTGCCGAAAATGATCGAGGGTACCTGGACCGGTACCATGAACCTGACCGAACCGCAGGCTGGATCGGACCTCGCCGCGATTCGTACCCGAGCCGTTCCGGAAGGAGATCGTTACCGTATTTACGGGCAAAAGATTTTCATCACCTACGGCGACCATGACATGACCGAGAACATCGTCCACCTCGTACTCGGTCGTCTTCCCGATGCGCCCGAGGGCGTGCGCGGTATTTCGCTGTTCGTGGTGCCGAAATTCCTGGTGAATGCCGATGGATCGCTAGGACCGCGCAACGACGCATATTGTATCGGTTTGGAACATAAATTGGGCATTCATGCCAGCCCGACAGCGACGATGGCCTATGGCGATAAAGAAGGTGCTATCGGTACTTTGGTCGGCGAACCCAATCGCGGGCTGGAATATATGTTCATTATGATGAATCGTGCCCGTTTCGATGTGGGATTGCAGGGAGTTGCGATTTCGGAACGGGCGTATCAGCATGCGCTGGATTACGCGCGAAACCGCGTGCAAGGAAACGAGGCCGGGGTGCGCGGCGGCGGCCGGGTGGCGATTATCGCGCATCCCGATGTGCGGCGCATGCTGATGTCGATGAAATCGCGTACCGAAGCCATGCGCGCGTTGGCTTATGTCGTCGCTGCTGCTTTGGACCTCGCGGAGCGACATCCCGATGGCGCGGAACGGGCGCGCAATCGGGCGATGGTCGATCTGCTCATTCCCGTGGTGAAAGGCTGGAGTACGGAAACCTCTGTCGAGGTCGCCTCGACCGGCGTGCAAATCCATGGTGGCATGGGCTTCATCGAGCAAACCGGCGCCGCCCAATATTTGCGCGATGCCCGTATTTTAGCGATTTATGAGGGCACCACCGGCATCCAGGCCAATGACCTGATCGGTCGTAAAATCCTGCGCGATCGGGGCGCCGCTGCCGCCATCGCGATCGCCGAAATGCGGGAGGTTCTAACCCGCCTAGCCACCGCCGACGGGGACGATTTCGCCGCCATCCGCATCGGCTTGACCGACGCCATCGCGCTGCTGGAACAGGTCATTGCCTGGTCGATCGAAACAAATCCGACCGACCCGCGCGGTGTGCTGGCCGGTGCCGTGCCGTTGCTCAATCTGTTCGGTATCGTTGCCGGTGGCTGGCAATCGGCACGCGCCGCCTTGGCTGCCGCAGATCGTCTAGCAGCCGGCGATAACGACGAACCGGCGTTCTACCGTGCAAAGATCGGCACCGCGCGGTTTTACGCCGACCATGTGTTGTCGCAGGCACGCGGCTTAGCGCACAGCGTCATGCATGGATCGGCTGGCGTCCTCGCTTTGGGGGAAGACGCCTTCGCCGCTTGATCGCGGTTAGGGCAGCGCCACAGCTTCCCACCCCGAGAGCACTTCCACCGCGCGGCCGATCTGGAACACCGTCGCTTCATCGAACGTGCGGCCGACGATTTGCACCCCGGTCGGCAGCCCGTCCGACCCCAGACCGACCGGCACGCTCATGGCCGGGTGGCCGGTTACGTTGAACGGGATGGTCTGCATCGGCGCGCCGCTGGACGCGATATCGACGGGTGCATCGAAGCGGGGGGCGGTACTCAAGGCGGATAGGCACAGCAGGGCGTCGTATTTCTGCAAGGCTGCCTCGACGGCGTCGGTCAATTCCCGCCGTACGCGCAACGCCGCGAGGTAATCGGCGGACCGGACAGTTGCACCTAAAACGAAACGATTGGCGGTGATTTCGCCGAAATCGAGCAAGCGGGTTTGCATGTCGCTTTCATGGATGGCGTAAGCCTCGGCCATCATGATCACCCGTCCGGCGGCCCCGAACAGGGCATAATCCGGGAGTTTTATGTCCTCCACGATCGCCCCGGCATCCCGCAACTGGGCGGCGGTGCGATCGAGCCCGGCCAGCACGTCGTGGGTGGTCGCCGATGCCCCGATGAAGAAATCGCGAGGGATGCCGATGCGCAGGCCCCTCACGCCTTTATTCAAATCGGCGCTGTAGTCCGGCACGGGAAGATCGGCGCTGGCGGCGTCGTAGGGATCGTGCCCGGCCAGGAGTTGTAAAGTCAGAACGGAATCCTCGACCGAGCGGGATAGCGGGCCGCAGTGATCCAGCGCCCAGGATAAGGGAAATACCCCGCGCCGGGATACGCGCCCGTAGGTCGGTTTGATACCCACCAATCCGCACCAAGCGGCTGGTCCACGGATCGAGCCTCCGGTATCGGACCCCATCGCCATGCGCACCATGCGGGATGCGATGGCGGTAGCCGAACCGGAAGACGATCCCCCGGTTACGTGCTCGGTGTTCCAGGGATTGCGTGCCGGTGGAAACGGCAGATCGAAGCTGGGACCGCCGAGGGCGAATTCGTGCGTCGCTAGCTTGCCCAAAAGCACGGCCCCGGCCGCGTCGAAGCGTCCGGCGACCACACTATCGGTCTTCGGCACGTTGTTCAGCCGCAACTTGGAATGGCATGTCGTGCGGATGTTAGCGGTGTCGTAGATGTCCTTGAGCGCATAGGGAATGCCGTGAAATGCTCCACGGTCGCTGCCGGCTTTCAACTCGGCGTCGGCGCGTGCGGCTTGCGACAGCGCCAAATCTTCGGTCATCAAAACGAACGCGTGCAGGATATCGTCTTGCGCCTTGACCCTGGCCAGGGCGTCCTGGGTCAGTTGCATCGAAGTGACGGCTCCGGAGCGCAGGGCTGCGCCCATCGCAGCGATGGAAAGGTCGCGCGTATCCATTATCTATCTCCCGCAGGCGGGAGCGAAAAGATATGCGCCGGTTCCCCGGTATGATCCTGCCGCCCATGCAACAAATCGATCTGTGCGCGGAAATCGGCGTAGGACGCGAGCACGGCGGCGCGACGTGCGGGCGGGACTGTTATGCCTCCGCGTACCATGAAAGCGTCGAATTCGCGGGCCAACTCATCGGGGGAGGGGGGCGGCATCGGAGACTCCTGTTCGCTGCGATGCAGCATTATGCACACTGGAAGCAGCAGGGTTACAAGTCCGAACACGCAACGGGAGAAAACTATGCGCACTCGGGTGGGAATCGTCGGTGCCGGTCCGGCCGGGCTGCTATTGTCGCATCTGTTGCATCTGAACGGCATCGAGTCCGTGGTGCTCGAATCCCACAGCCGCGCCTATGTCGAGGCGCGCATCCGCGCGGGTGTGCTCGAACACCCGGTGGAGCAATTGCTGAACGACGCCGGTGTCGGCGATCGCATGCGGGCCGAGGGGCTGGCGCATGACGGCATCGTTCTGCGCACCGCCGGCCGCGATCGGCGCATCGACCTGAAAGCCCTGACCGGCAAAGGCATCATGGTCTACTCCCAACACAAAATCGTCCAGGATCTGATTGCCGCTCGGCTTGCGGCCGGGGGCGATATCCGGTTCGAAGCTGCCGGGATCGCGCTGCACGACGTACGCACCGACACGCCGTATATCGTCTACGAGCAGGACGGGCGGAAGCAGCGACTGGATTGCGCGATTATCGCCGGCTGCGACGGGTTCCACGGTATTTCCCGCGACACGATTCCCGCCGCGTCCCGTCAAGCCTTCGATCGCGAATATCCTTTCGGCTGGCTGGGTATTCTGGCGGACGTGGCGCCATCCTCGCACGAGGTGCTTTATGCCAGTCACGACCGGGGCTTCGCGCTGGCGTCCATGCGCTCCCCCAGCGTCAGCCGGCTGTACCTGCAATGTGCGCCGGACGAGGATATCGCCCAGTGGTCCGACGATCGCATTTGGGGCGAACTGAGCGTTCGGTTGGGGCGCGAGGGCTTCGTGCTGCGCGACGGGCCGATTACGCAAAAGGGCGTGACGCCGATGCGCAGCTTCGTGGTGGAGCCGATGCAGTACGGCCGCTTGTTCCTGCTGGGCGACGCCGCCCATATCGTGCCGCCAACCGGCGCGAAGGGGCTCAATCTGGCGGCCGCCGATGTCGCGGTGCTGACGCGGGCGCTCACAACGTGGTTTCGAACCGGCGACAGCGGGTTGTTGGACACCTACGGCGAAACCTGCCTACGCCGAGTGTGGAAAGCGCAGCGGTTTTCCTGGTGGATGACCAGCTTGCTGCACCGTTTCCTCGCGCATAGCCCGTTCGAGCGGCGGGTGCAGCAAGCCGAACTGGACGCGCTTTTCGGCTCCGAAGCAGCAGCGACGGCGTTGGCGGAAAACTATGTCGGCCTGCCGCTGGTCCTTTAGCGCCGATCTGCGGTTGACGGGGGCGAGGCCGGCCGGCACGAAGACCCGTTACCGCCGCAGGAGAGACTCGACCATGCGCCGTTCGGCGGCCCCAGGCTGATGTTGCAGGCCCGGATTCAGGAAGATCCTATCGCGGCTTTACGCCGTGTCTTCGGCTTCCCCGGCTTCCGCGGACAGCAGGAGGACGTGGTGCGTCACGTTATCGCCGGCGGCGACGCGTTGGTATTGATGCCGACCGGCGGCGGCAAGAGCATTTGCTACCAGGTTCCCGCGCTCTGCCGTCCGGGCACGGCCGTCATCGTATCGCCCTTGATCGCGCTGATGGACGATCAGGTCGCGGCGCTCCGCCAGGTCGGGGTCAACGCGGGCGCTTTGCACTCGGAACTCGATCCGGCCGAAGCCAGATCGGTCTATCGCGACATGGTCGAGGGCACGCTGGACCTGCTTTACGTTTCCCCCGAACGCCTGCTGAGCAACGGCACGATCGATCGGCTGACCAAGCTGAAGATATCGTTGTTCGCGATCGACGAGGCCCATTGCGTATCCCAATGGGGCCACGAATTCCGCCCGGAATATCGCGGCTTAGCGTTGCTACCGGAACGTTTTCCCGGCGTGCCGCGTATCGCGTTGACCGCGACTGCCGATACCCGCACCCGCACCGATATTTTGGCGGCGCTGGGGATGCAGGACGCGGAAATATTCCTCGATAGTTTCCACCGGTCCAATCTGCATCTAGCCGCCGAGGCTAAAATCGGCGAAACAGCGCAATTGCTCGATTTTCTGTCGCGTCATAAAGGCCAATGCGGCATCGTGTATTGCGGTAGTCGGGCAAAAACCGAACGGATGGCAGCGAAATTATGCGAAAAAGGGTTCCCGGCAATTGCGTTCCATGCCGGTCTCGATCCGCAGCATAAGCGCGAATCCCTGACCCGTTTCCGCTCTGGCGAGCCGATTGTTATCGTCGCAACGATTGCGTTCGGCATGGGCATCGACCGGCCGGATGTGCGCTTTGTCGCCCATTTGGACATGCCGGACTCGCCCGAGGCGTATTACCAGCAGATCGGCCGCGCCGGGCGCGACGGCGATCCGTCGAACACTCTGTTGCTGTACGGCGGTCAGGATATCGCCCAGGCGCGGCATTGGTTGGGCCAGTCTTCCGCGCCGGAGACCCAAAAGCGTGTGATGCGCACCAAGCTAGAAGAAATGGTAGCGCTGACCGAGGCCGTGACTTGCCGGACCCGAACCTTGCTGGCCTGCTTCGGGGAGGCGCTGTCCGGAGATTGCAGCCATTGCGATAATTGCGACGCGCCACCGGTCACCGCCGATGCCACCGTGGACGCGCAAAAAGTGCTATCCGCCGTCTATCGCACCGATCAGATTTTCGGGGCTTTGCACATTATCGCGGTGCTGCGCGGTGAGAAATCGGAAGCCGTGCTGCGACACGGGCACGATCGGCTACCCACTTTCGGTGTCGGATCCGATCGTTCCGTGCAATATTGGCGCGGCTTGATCCGGCAATTGGTGGCCATCCGTGCACTGGACGTCGATACGGCCGGGCACGGTGGATTGTTTCTAATTCAAGATGAAGCCCGCCCCATCCTGCGCGGCGAAGTCCGGGTGATGCTGCGCCAAGACGCTCCGCGCAAGCCAGCTGCGAAACCGGATCGCCGCCGGGTCATTCCGGATGCGCCGCCCGCCGGTCCCGCAGCGGCCGGGTTGTTCGAAGCATTGCGCGTATGGCGCTCCGCCGAGGCTAAATCGCAATCGGTGCCGCCCTACGTCATTTTCCACGACACCGTGCTGCGCGATATCGCGGCGGTGCGGCCTGCCGATTTGGACGAACTGGGGCAAATCAAAGGCGTAGGCGCATCGAAACTGGATCGTTACGGAGACGCGGTATTGGAGGTTGTGGAGCGGGAAGTGGGGTAGTTAGAACCGCCCCGCCGCATACGGTGCCAAATCCACCCGCGGCTTCCGCCCCGCCACGATATCCGCCACCACCAACCCGGTCGTCGCCCCCGCCGTCAGCCCGACATGCCCGTGCCCGAACGCGTAAATCACGTCCGAACAGCCGGACGCCGGCCCCAAGCACGGCAGCCCGTCCGGCATCGACGGCCGGTGCCCCATCCAAACTTTCACATGATCCAGCGACAGGCCCTCGGGGATTCCAGGATAGACTTTCCGAGCAAAGCGGAGCAGCACATCGGCGCGCTTCCAGTTCGGATCGGCTTCCAGCCCTGCTAACTCTACCTGTCCACCGAGCCTTAGCCCCTGCGGCGTCATCGCACATCCCATCTTCCCGTCGCTCGGCATCACCGGATAGCGCGGCTCGATGCCGGGATCGCGGATGACAATGTGGTATCCGCGTTCGGTTTCCAGCGGCACATTGTCGCCGGCCTGCCGCGCCAACACCTTGGACCATGCCCCGGCGGCGATGACAGCGCGTTCGCAAGGGATTTCGTCGCCTGGGGTCGTAATGGAACATAAACGACCGCCCTCGATCCGAAATCCGTTGGCACGAGTGCGCATCAGCACCGCGCCCTGGTCCACGGCATGACGGATCAGCGCGGCAACATAGGCGCCGGGATCCCGACATTGGCCATTTTCCTCGACAAGCACGGCAAATTTATAATGCCGGTCGAGGGACGGTTCCTGCTGTCGCAACGCATCTTCATCCAATTCCAACCATTTTACCCCGTTATCGGCTCGGACTTTCCAGGACAGGGCTTCGGCGGCGAAGGCGGCGCGATCGGGGAAGGCGAACAACACGCCCTGCTTGGTAATCATATCGCCGATGCCCGCTTCTTCCGCCAATTTGCGATGCCGAGCGGGGGCGTCGAGCAACAGCGGGCGTAGTGCCTTGCCAACGGCGCCGATCTTCGCGGCGGTCGAACCGGCGGCCAGAAAGCGCGTTAGCCACGGCAGCAATTTCGGTAAATAAGACCAACGGATCGCCAGCGGTCCCAATGGGTCCAGCAAGTACGACGGCACTTTCTTCCAGATGCCCGGCGACGACATCGGAATAATCGAACTGGGGTTGAGCAATGTGCCGTTACCGTAGCTGGCGGCTTGCTCCCCCCCTGGTTCGCCGGGTTCTACGATCGTGACGCGATGCCCGTCGCGCAACAATTCCAACGCGCTGGCGGCGCCGACAATGCCGGCGCCGATGACGACAACATGCATGTTAGATATTCTTCTTGAGTCCGTAGAACTGGGGAAAGCCTTCGGGCACGTCGCTCAGATAGGTCCGATAAGCTGTCGGCTGATCGTACATGCCCAGCGGCGCATAGGGTGGGTCCTCCCAGAACAATACCTGCATCGCATCGGTTAGTTTCTTTTGGGCGGGGAGGTCGGGTGCCTCGTACCACGCCTCGATCAACGCTTCCATTTTCGGATTGGTCGGCCAGCCGAACCAAGCACCGACCCCATTGCCGCGCAGGCCGATCGCGCCGGACGGGAACACGTTTCCCAATCCCCCAAGATAGGTATAAAAAATGTTCCAGCCGCCCTTGTCGATCGGCTCCCGACTCGCTCGGCGTTGCACCACGC
>JBAXFK010000148.1:0-11543 GCA_037139955.1 Rhodospirillales bacterium | reverse complement strand
CGCTCCCACAGATGGTGATGGGCATCGACGATGGGCAGGTCCGGTTCGAGCACGTCCTCCCGGACCAGTGCCAGCCAAGCGTCGCGGACATGCGGATGCGGATAGGCGCGCGGTTCGGTCATGGTCGTTCCCCCGTTTGGCGGCACCCTGCCACGCTGGGCGGCGCATGCCTATCCGGGTTCGCAGGACCGGATGAAAGCGAACACCTCGTCTTCGGGCAGCGGCTTGGCCAGCACGCCGCGCACCCCGATTGCCCGCGCGCGTGCCTCGATACCGGGGGTAGGGGCGGATGTGACCAGCATCACCGGCACATCCACGCCCGCCGCACGCAACTGCGCGGCGAGTTCCAATCCGGTCATCGTCGGCATGTTCTGGTCGACGATCAGGCAGCGCGGTCGGGTGAAGGGCGATGCCAAGAAGGCGTGCGCCGACGCATAGGCGGCGACAGGGAAGCCCGCCACCTCGAGCAAGAACTGGAACGACTCCAAGACAGCCGCGTCGTCGTCCACGATCGCAACCACATGCGAGTGTGCCTCGCTCATATGCCTCCGTTGCCGCGAATGCGCGGGTTGTCGGAGGATGGGCATCCGAAAGGCGTCGTGTCGTTGATCCAGATCAGCTTAGGGGTGCCTCCGGATCGTTCCCAGCAGGTACGGAAAAGCGGAATACCGCTCCGCATGCGGAGGGCGGATCGGCCGAGAGTTCGCCGCCATGCGATTCGACGATCGTGCGGCAGATCGATAGGCCGACGCCTAAGCCGTCCGGTTTCGTGGTCGTGAAGGGTTGAAACAGGCGGGCGCGGACCGATTCTGGAAGGCCGGGGCCGGTGTCGGACACCGCGATTGCGATGCGGTTGCCCTGTCGTTCGGTGGCGATGGTCAGGTGGCTGCCGGGCGCGCCGTTCATCGCTTCCACCGCATTGCGTACCAGGTTCAGCAGCACTTGCTGGATTTGCACTTTGTTGACGTAGCCGTATAACGTCGCCGGTTGGACCGCCAAATCGAGGCCGACGGTCCGGTTGGTGCCGACCAGAGCCAACGCGGTAGTTTCGCGGATGAGGGTTTCCAGATTCACCGATTCGCGCGGCCGATCGCCCTTTTTCACGAGGCCGCGCATGCTGTTGACGATGTCGCGTGCCCGTTCGGCCTGCGCCCCTACCCGCTCTATCGCCTGACGCAGAACCGGGGAGATATCGTCGGTCAGCAATCGGCGGATGCCGCCCATATAGTTGCCGATCGCCGCCAAGGGCTGGTTCACCTCGTGCGCGATGGCGGATGCCATGTGCCCGAGATCGCTTAGCCGCGACAAATGGATCACCTCGGCCTGCAATTCCGCCATCCGCCGCTCGTGTTCCCGCCGAGCGGTCAGGTCGCGGACGAAGCCGACGAAGAAATGGGCGCCTTCGATATCGACTTCGCCGATTTGCAGTTCCATCGGGAAGGTCGATCCGTCCTTGCGCTGGCCGAGAACGATGCGGCCGATGCCGATAATCCGACGCTCCCCGGTTCGGAGGTATCGTTCCAGATAGCCGTCGTGCACCTCGCCGTGCTGGCGCGGCATTAAAATGCTGACATTCTGCCCGACGACTTCGGCCGCGATGTACCCGAACGCACGCTGGGCGGATGGGTTGAAGGATTGAATGATACCCTCGGTGTCGATCGTCACCAGTCCGTCCGGCACGATGTCCAACATCGATTGCAGCAAGGCTTCGCGCAGGCTGAGCGCCTGCCGCAGGCGATCTTCCTCTGTCACGGCGCCGCACCGGTCGCGGCCATCGCTAGGTGCACGAGATCGGGCAGCGAATCGGCCTGGAGTTTTTGGAATACGCGGGCTCGGTGGACGTCGATGGTGCGCGGGCTGGCCCCCAGTGCCCGCGCGATTTCTTTGGTCGAATTGCCGGCGGCAAGCAGGTCCATCACCTCCCGCTCGCGAGGGGTCAGGCCGGCAATTCGGCGGGCCGCATCGGTCGCGGCGGCGCGGGCGTTCAGGGTGCGGCGGTTATACTCCAGCGACCGGCGGACGGCATCCAGGACCGTATCGGGTGCACAGGGCTTTTCCAGGAAGTCCATCGCTCCGGCTTTCATCGCCCGTACGGCCGCCGGAACCTCGGCAAAAGCCGTCATAACAATGACCGGGAGCCCGATTCCTCGCTCGATCAGGCACGCCTGGAGTTGCAGTCCGTCGAGTCCAGGCATGCGGAAGTCCGTTAGAACGCAGCCGGCGCGCGGAATATCGGTATCCAACAAGGCTTGTCCGCAGTCGTAGGCGCGCACGGTCAGGCCCTCCGATTCCAACAGAAATCGCATGGAATCCCTGACACCGTCGTCATCGTCGACGACATGCACAATTCCTGGGAGCTCGTCCTGACGGTCCATCGGTAATTTCCCGTACGCGATGCAGCGAATTTCGGCACGGCGCGGCGAATGCTGAATGTGTCCCGAACCAAACCGGTCCAGGAAGCAAACCATGCTCAGTACCTATGCCGCTAGCCCCGTCGCGCGCAACCCCATGCTGCCGTCGCCGCCGGTGGCCGAGCAAACTTGGTTGCATCCCTTGGCGTCGGTGGGGACGATTATCCGCTTAGGACGCAACACCGAAATTGTCGCGCAGGACGAGCCAACCGAGTTTTGCTACGAAATCGTATCCGGTTGCGTTCGTACAGCCTTGGTAATGGAGGACGGGCGTCGTCAGGTCGGCGAGTTCCTGTTCGCCGGGGATCTGCTGGGATACGAAAACGAAGGTCGCCAGCCTTTCGCCGCCTCCACCGTCGGCGACGTCGTGCTGCGACGGTTTCGCCGCGATGCCATCGATCGCATCGCGCTGGCCGATCCAATTTTCGATAGTCGCCTGCGGCACTATCTGACCGCCCAGCTTCGCATCGCCCGCAAACGCGTCGCCCTCCTCGGGCGCGGCACGGCAGGGGAGCGAATCATGAGCTTTCTGCGTGAAATGCAGGGCCAGCTTTGCGAAGGCGGTGCCACAGCGTTCGAACTGCCGATGAAGTTGGTGGACGTTGCGGATTACCTCGGATTGGCGCTGGAAACGGTCTGTCGAGGGGTGTCGGACCTCCGCAAGGCGGCCGTCATCGGCGGCAGCCGTACCTATTTCGTCATGCGCGGTGCGCCATCGCGGGTGCTGCATTGATCGTTACCGAGCCAACCACGTGTCCTCGAACCGCCAGCCGTTGTAGATGCTGTTGACCATGATGGTCATATTCTTCACGCGCGGGTTCCAGCACGTCGCCGAACGACCGTGGAAAATAATGGGTCGCGCGACGTCTTCCTGAAGCTTGCGATCGATCTCCCATGCGAGGTGTTTGCGCTTGGTCTGGTCGATCTCGACCGATTGTTGCACGATTAGGGCGTCGATCGCCGGATTGCAGTAGCCGGTGTAATTGCGCTGGGCGCCGCAGGTGTAATTCTCCAGGAATTGCTGATCGGGATCGTCGACCCCGCTGCCGGTCAGGTTCAGCCCGATCATGAAGTCGCGCCGGGTGATTTTCGGGAACCAGTTGGCGGTCTCGACGATTTCCAACTCGGCGTCGATGAACGCGTGCTTGAGCTGGTCGATCAGAATGACTGCCGGGTCTTTGTAAGGTCCGATATTGCGGGTCGAAACCTTCACCGGCAGCCGCTTATCCGGTCCGTAACCCAAGCCGCGCATGACCTTCTGTGCTTCGGCTCGGTTTTTCTCCACATCCTCGCCATAGCCGGGCAGAGTGGCGAGCATTTCCTTCGGCATACCCCAGACGCCCTCGGGCGGCGGCAGCATGGCGCCGCCGGCGTCGTTGCGGCCTTCGGATAGGATGTCGATGAAGGATTTGCGGTCGAGGATGAGCGCCAGCGCGCGACGGACCTCGGGGTTATCGAACGGCGGTTTGGCGCTGTTCACCATTAGATTGGTGCTGACATTGCTCGACGCGATCTCGCAGATTGCGTTCGGCGCGGCGGCTTTGGCGTCCTTCACCAGGGGAATGGGGATCTCGTACGGGAAGGTCACGTCGAACTTGTCCGCGCCGAACGCCAGGATGGCGGTGGCGCGATTCGGAATGATGGAGAACTCGATCGCATCGAGATACGGCAACCCCGGCTTCCAGTAATCGGGGTTGCGGACCATCCGGATGGATTCGTTGTTCTTGAACTCCGCCAGCTTGAACGGCCCTGTGCCGATCGGCTTCGTGCGCATCGTGTTCGGCGGCACATGGCACGGGTAAACCGGGGAGTAACCCGACGCCAACAGTGCGATCAGTGCCGGCTGCGGTCGGGTCAGATGGAAGGTCGCCTGGAAATCGCCCTCGGTCGTCACACTTGCAAGATTCTTGTACCAGCCTTCGCGGAAATTCAGTCGGAATTTGGTCTCCGAATGCCCCGACAACATGTCCCAGGTGCATTTGACGTCGGCCGAGGTAAATGGCTTGCCGTCGTGCCATTTTACGCCCTCCCGCAGTTTGAACGCCAGTTCGGTGTGCGCGGCATTCCACGTCCACGACGTCGCCAGTTCGGGCACGACGGTGTCCATGCTATTTTGCGGCTTATGCTGATCGTACACGACCAAATTGTTGAACACCGACATCATCGGGGTGGCGACCGAGTTGGTACCCTCCTCGTGCATCGACAGGCTGGCCGGGCTGTCCCGGTGGGTGATGCGCAGCGTGCCGCCCGATTGCTGGGCGAACGCCGGCATGGCGAGCAGCAGGAAAAACAGAATAAGCGTACGCATGGTTGCCCCCCGATGGCGCCTTGTCGTCGGTGCCCGTTCGCGAAACACTGGACGCGAGACCGGAGAGAATCAATGGACCTAAAACTGAAAAACGCCGTCGTGCTGGTGACCGGGGGGAGCCGTGGCATCGGCCTCGCCATCGCCAAAGGGTTCGTGGCCGAGGGCGCCCGCGTCGCCATCTGCGGCCGCGACTCTGTGCGCTTGGCCGACGCAGCGGCCGAAATCGGCGGTGGCACGGTCGGATTTCAGGCGGATTTGTTCAAGCCCGACGACTGCCGCGCCGTTGTCGATAAGACGATCGCCCATTTCGGACGGCTGGACGTGCTGGTCAACAACGCGTCCACCAACGTCGACGGCACCCCGGCACAGTTGGAGGATGCGACCGACGCCCAGGTGATGGAACGCTTCATGGGTAAGACCATGGGTGCCATTCGCTGTACCCGAGCAGCGCTGCCGGCGTTGAAGGTGGCTGGGGCGGGGCGGGTGGTGAATATCGGCGGGTCGTCCGCCCGCGCGGTGTCGCGCTTCCGGCCGGGCACCGGGTCCGGCCTACCGCAAGGTCTAGGGAATGCCGCCTTGGCCAATTTCACCCGCCATCTGGCCGAGGAAGTCGCCCATACCGGCATTGTCGCCAACATCATCCACCCCAGCCTGACCCGCACCGACCGCCACATCGGCCGGATGGAACGCCGCGCCGAGAGCGCTGGGATCACGGTGGATCAAGCCGAGGCAGAAGTGGGTAAGACCTTCCCCATCGGCCGCGTTCCAGCACCCGAGGATATTGTGCCGCTGGTGCTGCTGCTTGCGTCCCCGCTCGCCGGCGCGATCGTCGGGCAGGCAATGTCGGTAGACGGCGGCATGGGGCTTGCCGTTCAATACTAGTGGTCCGATCCTGGCGTTTAAGTCTCGAACGTCGGGTGAATTGGCCCACCGCTCGTCGGAGTGTCCGTTATGTCCCGCCGGTTGCATCTGAATTTGTTCATTCACGGACGCGGACATCACGAAGCCGCGTGGCGGCACCCCTTATCGTCGACAATGGCGCTGACGGATATTCGATATTTCACCGAACTGGCGAGGACGGCGGAAAAGGGCTGTTTCGACTCCGTGTTTCTCGCCGACACGCTGGCGGCGGGGGAGGATATAGCCTCCGCCCCCCGTTCCTGGCTCGAGCCGGTGACGATTCTGGCGGCCCTGGCCGGGGTAACCAGCCGGATCGGTCTGATCGCCACTTGTTCCACCACCTACACCGAACCCTTCAACCTCGCGCGGCAATTCGCATCGTTGGATCATATCAGCAACGGACGCATCGGCTGGAATATCGTCACGACATGGCTGGCGACCGCATCGGGCAATTTCGGCGGGCAGGGACCGTTGAGCCACGCGGAACGATACGAATATGCCGAAGAGTACATGGCAGTTGTGAAAGCATTGTGGGACAGTTGGGACGCCGACGCGGTGATCGACGATCGCACGAACGGTATTTATGTCCGCGAGGGTTCGATCCGGCCGATCAATCATGTCGGTGACCATTACCAAGTGACCGGCCCGCTGAACGTGCCCCGCTGCCCCCAAGGTCGTCCGGTTTTCGTCCAAGCCGGATCGTCCGAAACCGGCCGCGCATTCGCCGCTCGCCATGCCGAGGCGGTCTTCACCGCGCAAATGGAAAAGGCCACCGCTGCCGATTTCTACCGCGATTTGAAACGACTGGCGGTCGCGGAGGGACGCGCGCCGGAATCCATCGTAATCCTGCCCGGCCTCAGCCCGGTCATCGGCGGCACCGAAGCCGAGGCTGCCCGCCTGTCCCGCGAACTGAACGACCTCAGCGACCCCGAAGTCGGCCGCAAACGTCTGTCCGGTCGCTTTGGCGGCCACGATTTTTCCCATCTGCCGCTGGACAAGCCGCTCTCGCCCGAGGATTTCCCCGACCCTGCGACAGTCGAAGCCGCCCGCAGTCGCACCGAGGTGATAGTCGGCCTCGTCCGCCGCGAAAAACCCACCCTTCGCCAATTGCTCGGCTACATGGCGGGCGCACGAGGCCATTACGTGACCGCAGGTACGCCGGAGCAGATCGCGGACCTCATCGGGGATTGGTTCGCGGCGGGGGCGGCGGATGGGTTCAATCTGATGCCGCCGATCTTGCCGGCGATGTTGGATGTGTTCGTCGACGAGGTCGTGCCGCTGTTGCGGCGGCGCGGGCTGTTCCGCGCCGAATACAATGCGGAGACTCTGCGCGGGCATTACGGTTTGGCGATGCCGTAGCGCGAAGCTCCGCGCGGGCACCGTGCCAAGCGATCGATCTCGATCGTCTGTTCATAATACATTCAGATGTGAAATTGAAATTTTACAACAATTGGTAAATGCCATAAAGTCCATTGGCGAACGTAAACATAGTTGTCCGTTTGTTGCAAGAACAACCAATAATTGAGGGTACGGTATTGACTGCGCTCAAATCTACAGTGCTGGCGGCTCTCGCGGCAGGGTTGTTGGCGGTAACGCCGGCGCAAGCCAGCTTGGTCCTAGGCAACAGCAGTTTCGGCACGAATACACTCGTATACGATACCTCGACCGGCCTGACTTGGCTGAAAACGACAGTCACGTCGGGCATGAGCTATAATACCGTTGCGTCGGGCTTCGGTGTTGGCGGTACCTATCATGGCTATCGTTATGCCACCGTCGCCGAGGCCCAGTCGTTGTTCGTCGATTTCGGCGTACCGTCGAACGAAATGGACGGCACCGTGCATGCCAATATCGCAGGTGCGGTCAGTTCGATGTTGTCGATGCTCGGGCAGGGCGACACCGTGAACCTGACGGCGGAAACCTATGCGCTGACGGGCGACAGCGTGAGTGCCGGTACGCATCAATTGCTCTATTATGCGACGGTCAACAACGGTGCCGGCGGTTTCGTCATTGGGACGGTACCAGGTACGATTGGCGACACACAGACCAATGCGAACGTGTGGGGGCCGGTCACTTCGTTGTTGGTGCAGGATGTGCCGGAACCGACTCCCTTGGCGATACTCGGAGTCGGATTGGTGGGCTTGGCGGGTTTCAAAGCCCGCTCGCGCCGCTGAGGTCGGTTCGGTCCAATGGGCGGGGCACTAAGCCCCCGCCTTCGCTTCCCGCCGCCGCCGGTGCAACACGAATTCGGTATACCCGTTGGGCTGCTTTCGCCCGTCGAACACCAGATCGCAAGCCGCCTTGAACGCCACGCCGTCGAATCCCGGCGCCATCGGCGTGTAAAGCGGATCGCCTGCGTTCTGCTTGTCCACCACCAGCGCCATTCGCTTCAACGTTTCCATCGCTTGCGCCTCGGTCGTCACCCCGTGGTGCAGCCAATTCGCGATGTGCTGGGCAGAGATCCGCAGCGTCGCCCGATCCTCCATCAGCCCGACATTGTGAATGTCCGGTACTTTGGAGCATCCGACGCCCTGGTCGATCCAGCGCACCACATACCCCAGGATGCCTTGGCAGTTATTGTCCAGTTCCTGCTGCACATCCTCGGGCGACCAGTTTACGCCGTCGGCGACGGGGATGATCAGCAGATCGGCCAGCGGCGCCCGCGCTCGGGACACCAGTTCCTTCTGTCGGGCGGCGACGTCCACCATATGATAATGCAACGCATGCAGGGTGGCGGCGGTGGGGGAGGGGACCCAGGCCGTACTCGCGCCGGCCATCGGGTGCCCGATCTTTTGCGCCAGCATGTCCGCCATCCGATCCGGCGCGGCCCACATGCCTTTGCCGATCTGCGCGCGGCCGAGCAGGCCGGAAACCAAGCCGATATCGACGTTTTGGTCCTCGTATGCCTTGATCCAGGCGGTCCCGCGCATATCGTTCTTGCGGATCATCGGGCCAGCTTCCATCGACGTATGCATTTCGTCGCCCGTCCGGTCCAGGAAGCCGGTGTTGATGAACACCACGCGGGAGGCCGCTGCGTGTATACAGGCTTTCAGGTTGGCCGACGTGCGGCGCTCCTCGTCCATGATGCCCATTTTCAAAGTGAACGGCGATAGCCCGAGGATGCCCTCGACCGCGCCGAATAGATCGTTGGTCAGGGCGACCTCGTCCGGCCCGTGCATCTTCGGCTTCACGATGTAGACCGACCCCGCACGGCTGTTCTTGATCGGGCCTTTAGAGCGCAAATCGTGCATCGCGATCAGCGACGTCACGGCGGCATCCAAGAAGCCCTCGGGCGTTTCGGCGCCCGACGAATCCAACACGGCGTCCGTATACATGTGGTGCCCGACATTGCGAATCAGCATGACGCTCCGCCCGGATAACCACAGAGTACCCCCCGTCGGCTTCGTATAGGACCGGTCGGGATGGAGCGCCCGGGTCATCGTCCGCCCGCCTTTCTCGAACGTGTCCGCGAGGTCTCCTTTCATGAGGCCGAGCCAGTTGCGGTAGGCGAGGACTTTGTCCTCGGCGTCGACGGCGCTGATGGAATCTTCGCAGTCTTGAATGGTGTTCAGCGCGGCTTCCATCAGTACATCGGCCACGCCGGCCGGATCGTCCTTGCCGATCGGATGGGTGCGGTCGATCGCGATTTCGGCATGGATGCCGTGGTGGCGCAGCAGCACTGCGGACGGTGCGGCGGCGTCGCCGAGATAGCCAACGCATTGCGCGGGGTCTTTCAGCCCGGTCGTGCCGCCGCCGGCCAATGCGATCGACAAGGTGCCGTCTACGATGGCATAGCCGATCGCATCCGCGTGCCCGCCGACGACCAAAGGCGCGGCGTCGTTCAAAAATGCCTTGGCCCGTGCGACTACCAGATCGCCGCGTACTTTGTTGAAGCCTCCGGCACGGGAGGCGCCGTTGTCCTCGGGGATCGCGTCGGTGCCGTAGAGTGCATCGTATAGGCTGCCCCAGCGTGCATTGGCGGCGTTCAGGGCATAGCGGGCGTTGGTCACGGGCACTACCAACTGCGGCCCGGCCAGGGATGCGATTTCGGGGTCGACATTTTCGGTGCCGACCGCGAAGTCGCCGGGCTCGTCGACCAGATAGCCGATGCTCCGGAGGAAGCCGATATACGCGGCGCTGTCGGCCGGCTTGCCCTTGTGCGCGATGTGCCACGCGTCGATCTGGGACTGCAAATCGGCGCGCCGTGCGAGCAGCGCGGTGCAACGCGGCGCGAGCTCGGCGAGAACCGCCGCGTACCCCTTCCAGAACGCATCGGCTTCGATGCCTGTCCCCGGCAACGCTTCGGTGTTCACGAAATCGAGCAACGCGGACTCGACGCTCAATCCGAAGACGGTGGCGTAGGCCATGGGCGGAATTCTCCTGGTTTTATAGGTATGCTGCGTTGTTGCGATGCAACATAAACATGCACTGTCCAGGAAGCCAATAGCCGATTTTAGACGCCGAGAAACACCCCGGCGCGCTCGGCGATCTCCTCCGCTTTTTCCCAACTCATGCAGAAGCGTCCGCCGGGCAGGATTTCGGCTTGGGCGTTTTTAGCCCGAACGGTCATTTCGGTGGCGAATTTCGTGTAGTGGAAATGCTCGCCCAACAGGATCAGCGTCCGCTGGGACAGACGCCGCAACCCGTCGTCCATGTCGTAATTCGCCAGCGCGGTGACCGCCTGCCAGCCGTTGCGGCCGACTTCCATGCGGGCGGTGTTGATGCGGTCCATCCAAGATTGGCTGGGGTGCAGCGGGGCGTGGCCGGGATCGATTGTTTGCATGAAGTCGAGCGTGCGGGTCAGGGGCCAGCCGGATTCGTCCTCGGGGCGCAGGCCGCTTTGTAACTCCCGCACATGCAGATGCGTGCGCCCCCGCTCCGGCGAGAACGGGCAGTTGATCAACACCGCCCGCTCGGTGCGCTCGGGATGCGTGTTGGCGAAATGCACCGCCACGCCGGCCCCGACCGCTTCGCCCATGACGGATGCTGTCGCAATGCCCAAGGCGTCCATGACCGCGACCGCACAACCGACGTAATCGTCGTAATCCGGTTGGTGCGGGATCGCGTCGGAGTGGCCGTGGCTGGGGTAATCCATGGCCACCACGCGGAAGCGCGGGGCCAAAGCCTGGATCAACTCCACCATCAAAGCGGAGGATTGTTGGTTGATATGGAACAGCACGATCGCCGGACCCGACCCTGCGGTCCGATAGTGAATGCGCCCGAGGGCCGTTGGCACCAATCCGCGTTCCATCTCAGCGTGCCTTTGCGAGGCGGTCGAACGCGGCGAGGCGGTTCACCAGCGCTTCCATCCGATCGATCGGGATCATGTTCGGCCCGTCGCTGGGTGCGCTGTCGGGGTCTTGGTGTGTTTCGATGAATACTGCCGCGACGCCGACCGCCAGTGCCGCGCGCGCCAGGATGGGTGCAAAGCGGCGTTCCCCGCCGCTGGAAGTGCCTTGCCCGCCGGGTTGCTGCACCGAATGGGTGGCGTCGAACACGACGGGATAACCGGTCTCGGCCATGATCGGCAGAGCGCGCATGTCGCTGACGAGTGTGTTGTAGCCGAAGCTGGCACCGCGTTCGCAAAGCATGATGTTTTGGTTGCCGGTGCTGGCGATCTTGGCGGCGACGTTCTTCATGTCCCAAGGTGCGAGGAACTGCCCCTTCTTCACGTTGATCGGCTTACCGGTCGCACCGGCCGCCAGCAGTAGATCGGTCTGCCGGCACAGGAAGGCGGGGATTTGCAGCACGTCCACCGCCTCGGCGGCTGGCGCGCATTGTTCGGCGGTGTGGATGTCGGTCAGGACCGGCATGCCGGTGCGCTCCCGCACCTCGGCCAGGATCGCCAACCCCTCGGCCATGCCCACGCCCCGCTGTGCCGAGCCGCTGGTGCGGTTGGCCTTATCGAAGCTGGATTTATATACCAC
>JBAXFK010000147.1:0-11589 GCA_037139955.1 Rhodospirillales bacterium | reverse complement strand
CCCCTACCAGGGCCATGGTGATGACCAGCAAGATACCGCCCAGCGCGGCCAGAACTTCGAAATTGCCGGCCTCGCTGAGGTCGTAAAGCAACACAGCCATGGTCCGGGTTTTCGGCCCGACCAGGAAGATTGCGGCCGAGAGTTCCCGCGTCGCCACGATGAAGACGATCAGCCAGCCGCCCAGCAGCGACCGTTTCAGCAACGGCACGGTGATACGAAAGATGGTGCCCAGCCGACCGAGGCCCAGGATACGTGCCGCTTCCTCCATCTCGGGATGCAACGTGCCCATGGCCGAGGATGCATTGGCATAAGCGATCGGCAGGAAGCGGGCGGTAAACGCCAGCACGATGATGGTGGCGGTGCCGTAGAGGGCAAAGGGCGGGGCGGCGAAGCTGGCGTAGAAGCCGATGGCCATGACGATGCCGGGAATGACGAAAGGTGCCATGATCAGGAATGCCAACGCGCCACCGAAACGCACCAGCTTACGACTGACAATGTAAGCCACCAGCAGCGCCAACCCAGCGGCCAGCGTCGCGGACGCCGCAGAAAACCATACGGTGTTCCATATCGTCGCCACCGCCGTTTCGTGCTCGAACAGCAGAAATCGATAGTTCGCCAACGTCAGATTCGACGGCGCCAGTCCCTTCCCCCAGGCTCGGGCGAACGATGCCTCGGCCAGCACGACGACCGGCATGGCCACCGATACCGCCGCCACGAAGCCGCAATAGCCCAACAGCACCCAGCGCCAGCCGCCCAAGACGATGGGCCGGCGCTCGCCGCCTTTGCCGGTTTGGGACACGTAGCCGCGACGGTTCAGCATCAGCCGTTGGGCGCCGACCAAGACCATCGCGATCAGCAATAACGGCATGGCATAGGCCGCCGCGACCTCCACCCGCACCGGGGCTTCGAAGAACTGCCAAAGCTGTGTGGTCGCGGTGTTGATACGCGCGGGAATGCCGATGATGGCGGGCGTGCCGAACAGGGCGACACTTTCCAGGAAAACGACGATCGCCCCGCCGACGATCGACGGCCACACCATCGGCAACGTCACCTTCCACGTCGCAGTCCAAGTGCTGGCACCCAGGATATTCGCCGCGTCCTCCATTTCCGACGACACCGAATCCAGCGCCGATTTTACGAAGATGAAGATCAGCGGAAAAGACTGGAATGCCATCACGCAAGCGAGGCCGTGAAAGGTGTAAACGTTGACCAGCGGATCGGATGCCCCGGTCGCGAACCGCCATATTTGGTTGATCGCACCCGCGTTCGGCCCAGCCAGCAAAATCCAGCCGATCGCGCCGAGGTATGGCGGCAGGATGAACGCCCCCAGCACAGTGGCCCAGATCAGTGGCTTGTACGGCATGTCGGTGCGCGACACCGCCCAGGCCATGGGCACCGCGAACACGGTGGAAATCGCTGCCGTTTCCGTCGCCAACAACAGCGAATTCACCAACGAATCGACGTATCGCGCCCGCCCGTAGGCCGCGAGGTAGTTACCGAACCCGAAGGCGCCGGAACGGCTGTGCAGGCTCACCGACAGCAATTCGACCATCGGGAAGGCAACCAACAGCAGCAGCACCGCGATCGTCGCGATCCAAACCAAGCCGACCGGTTCGAGGTTCCGCAGACGGCGCATGTGCTCAGACGCCGAACGTATCGCGCCACTTCTCTTTGATGTCTGGCACCCCGTCCTCGATCTGCGCCGGGGTGGCCTGAATCAGTTTCACGTCGGCGAAAGGACGTGCACCGTCCGGCGGCGCGATTTCCGGCCGCAGCGGCATGATGAAGAACGGCCGTGTCGCCTCGGCGTAGCCAGGCCCGGCGGCGAATTCCATGAACAGCTTCGCCGCGTTCGGATGCGGCGCATTCTTCGGAATAGCACTCGGCGAATACACCGCGAGCGTGCCATCGGTTGGGTAGACGATCCGCAACGGATTGCCGCGCGATTGGCTCAGCAGCGGCGCAGCGAGCGACACGCCCATGCCGACGCTGCGCTCCCCCGCGTTCATCAGCGTCACGGGATCGTCGGCGGAGCGGCCGATCTGCGGCTTATTCTTTTCCAGCGCATTGAAATAATCCCAGCCGTATAGTTTGGACAAAACCACGCCCATCACCCCGATAGCACCGCTATAGCCGGGATGGCCCACGGCAATTTTGCCTTTCCACCGAGGCTCCAGCAGGTCTTTCCAAGATTTCGGCGCCTCGGCCTCGGTCACAAGCTTGGTATTGTAGGCGAGCAAATAGAGCCCGATGTAAAAGACCTGGAACATATTGTCCGGATCGGGATCGCGCGCCGATGCGATCATGCCGTCGGCGTTCTTCGGCCGATACGGCAGCAACTTCCCCTCGCGCTTGAGCAGGTTGTAGTGCCCGTAGTCCGTGGAACTGAACATGTCGCATAACGCCACGCCGGCCTGCATGTCCTGGGATAGCCGCTGATACGCCACCTGAGATGTGCTGCGGACCACGTTGACCTTGATGCCGGGATAGCGGGCGGTGAAGGCTCTGCCCACGGCCTCCCCGGTTTCGGCCTGGAGTTGGCCGGAATACCATGTCAGTTCGCCTTCTTTTTTCGCCGCTTCGTATAATGCTTGTTCGTGCGGCAGCAGGTCGGCGGCGAACGCACCGCGCGGCAACAGCGCACTGCCTGCCGCACCGGCCAACAAACCGCGTTTGGTAAGAATGAGCATACCGCGACCTCCCCCTATTATACGGGGTGTTTACCTGACCGCGCGGTTTGGGTCACCCTGGGATAGAGCAGTTGAGGAAAACACCCATGAACGCCCGCTTTCGCGACCGCATCGGGATCGACGTCGGCCGCAAACTGCGGTTGGAAGACGCACTGACCTGGGCCGCTGCCAACGGCGTGCGGATCGTCGATGTCCAATTGGATACCGGCGACAACGCCTTCACCCGATTCGATGCAAACCGAGCACGAGGAATTCGGGCTGCATGCGATAGGGATGGGATAAGGTTGGGGTTGCATACGCTGTCGGCGGTGAATGTCGCCGAATACGCGCCGCTGGTCGGCGAAGCGGTCGACGCCTACCTGAAAGCCTACATCGACGCGGCTGTGCTGCTGGGTGCCGGCTGGGTGGTGGTGCATGCGGGGTTCCATTTTACCGACGATATTCCGATGCGAATGCACACCGGATTGGAGCGCCTGCAACGCATCGTCGCCTATGCCGAAACCAAGGGCACGACGTTGTTGCTGGAAAATCTGAACAAGGAACCGCGCGATGCCGAGGTTCATTACCTCGCGCATACCGTCGAGGAATGGCGATATTATTACGATAAAATCGAGTCTCCGGCTTTCGCCCTGTCGTTCACCGCCAACCATGCGCATTTAGTCCCCGAGGGGGTGGAAGGGTTCCTGACCGACATCCCACTGCATCGCGTGCGGGAGGTACGGCTCGCCGATTGTTTTCGTAACGGGATCGAACAGCATTTACCCCCCGGCCAGGGCGATTTCGATTTTCCCGGGCTGTTTCGGGCGCTGGAATCGCGCGGCTACGCCGGTCACTACACCAACGCATTCGGTTCGCTCGACGACATGCTGCACGCGCGCGATCTCTTCGCCGGCATGGTCTGACCCGCATGCCATCCGCCGACAACGCCATTCTGCTGCTGGGTGCCCAACGATCGGGAACCACTTGGCTAGGCAAGATTTTCGATAGCCATCCCGACGTACTCTACCGGCACGAACCCGATCATGGCCGTATCCCGCGCCGCGCGATGGATGCCACGTTGCTACGCGCGACATTGGCGACCTGGATCGACGATCGCAGCCAGCGAGCCGCCGCTAAGCGCCCGTTCTTCCGCAAATCCTGGCAATCCGCGCCCGCCTTCTGGCTGCGTGGCGGGCTGACCGCGCTGCTCGCCGCCGGGGCGCGGCTGCCGCTGCTGGGAGACCGGATCGCGCATCTGCGGGTCCCCGACCTCGGCGACCGCGAAGCACCGACCGTTCGGGCGGCGCTGAAATCGATCGATTGGTGCGATGGGGTCGGTGCTTTTGCCCGCCTGCTACCGAACAGCCGCACCGTCGCGATCTTACGCCATCCCTGCGGGCAAGTCGCCTCGGTCATGCGCGGCAACCGACAGGGCCGGTTTTCGTTGCGCGAGGCCGGCACCGATATGCCGTTCGAGGAGGCACTGACCCTTCGCTTCGCCGCCGAACGCGGGATCGACGACGCCGCGTTCCAAGCCCTGCCCGACGCCGCGAAATACGCCTGGGATTGGGTGCGATTCAACGAAACCGCGCTACGCGGCCTACAATCGCTGCCAAACGCCCGCATCGTCGTCTACGAAGAACTCTGCACCCGCCCCGCCGAAATCGCTCGGGAATTGCTGGAATTCTGCGGCTTGGACTGGAATGCACAAACCGAGGCTTTCATCGCCCATAGCACCCAGCACAGCGGCGCCGCCGGATATTACGCGGTATTTCGCGATTCCATCGTGGCGGCGGAACGTTGGCGCACCGACATGACGGCGGAAGACCAAGCGGCGGTGCGGAATGTGGTGGGGTTGTCGCCGCTGCGACAATTTTGGGACGACCTCGGCTGAGCGTCTATCCCGCCGAAGGGCGGGGACGCATCATCGCCGATAGCGGCACCGCCACCAGGGCAGCGAATCCCATCAGGTAAAACGCGTTGATATAGCCGATCATCGCCGCCTGCCGAGCGATTTCGTCGGACACGCGTTGTAAGCCGGTCAGCGATTCCAGTTGCCACTGCGCCGGAATTTCCGGGAACACCAACACCTTGTTGAACGGCGAAATGAACTCGGTCATGCGCGCATAGTTCGACGCTTTGGAGCGCAGCAGAACCAGAACGCAGAGCGAAATGAACATGCTAGAGCCGAAATTGCGCAACAGGGTGAAAATCGCCGAACCCTCGGTAATCAGATGCGGCGGCAGGGTCGCGAACGCCATGACGGTCATCGGGGTAAACGCAATGCTCTGACCGAAACCTTGCAGCATATTGGTCCAGAACACGTCGAAGAATGTCAGGTTGATGTCGAATTGCGCCATCGTCAGCCCCGCCGCCGCTTGCAACGCCAACCCGCAGGCAATCGCTAGCCGGGGCGCGACACGGGTAAACGGCACGATCACCAAGAACGCCATCCAATTGCCCAGGCCACGCGCAGCCAACAACGATCCGATCACGCTGTCGGGGTAACCGCGGAGGTCGTGCAACAGGCTAGGAAACAGCGTCAGGGTGGTGAAACTCAACATGCCCATGACGAAGGCGACGGTGATGCCGATGGAGAAATTGCGATCCAACAGCAGCCTAGGATTCAAAAACGGATGCGACGCGGTCACGCAGTGGAACACAAACATCCACAAAGCCACGAGGCCCACGACGGTCAGCAGCACGATTTCCCGCGCATCGAACCAATCCCAGCGCTGACCGCGATCTAGGATCAATTGTGCTGCCAGGATCGCAGTGGACAGCGTCAAAAAACCGGTCCAATCGAAGCGCGTATACGTGCGCTCCGTGCGATCGGACAGCGCGAACCAGACGCAGGTCATGGCGGCGAAACCTGGGGGCACGATCATGAAGAAAGCGGATCGCCAGTTCGATGCCTCGGTCGCCATCGACCCCAGCACCGGGCCCAGCACAGGGCCGAATACCGCGCCGATGCCCCAGATCACCAGTGCCGTGGCGTGCAAATGCCGCGGAAACGATGCCAGCAAAATCGCCTGCCCCATCGGCATGATCGGCGCGCCGAAGACGCCTTGCATGACGCGGAACAGAATCAACGCCTCAAGGCTGTTGGCCAAGCCGCACAGAAACGACGAAACGGTGAAGCCGGTCACGGTGGCGAACATCAGCGTGCGCCAACCCAGTCGAGCCGATAGCCAGCCGGTCAGCGGGGTGGCAACGGCGGTGGCGACAAGATTGAGCGTGATGACCCACGAAATCTCGTCCTGGGTAGCGGACAAAGTGCCGCGTACCTCGGGCAGCACCACGTTCGCGAGCGTGATCGTCATGCCGAACAGCAGGTTCGATAGCTGCACCATCAGCAGGATCAGCCATTGCCGGCCGGTACAGCTGAAGATACCGCCCTGGGTTTCGGTGGCGGTCATGCGGGTTGGGCCGTTTCCTCGGGTCTAGGCTTATTGGCCTGCATCGTGCCACTACTTCGCCCCAACGCATAACCCCCAAAGGAAACGTGACCGACGAAGCCCCCATCGCCCCACCGCCTCGGAACCTATTCCGGACGGTGGTGCCGCCCATTATTCTCCCGGTTTTCCTGGCAGCCGCCGATGGCACCGTGGTCGCCACAGCACTCCCAGCGATCGCGGCGTCGTTGGGCGAGGTGGAGAAACTGTCCTGGATCGTGGTCGCCAACCTGATCGCCAGCACGGTGGCGGCCCCGGCGTACGGGCGGCTCGCGGACTTGTTCGGGCGGCGGCGGATGATGGTAATCGCGCTCTGCGTGTTCATGGCGGCGTCGTTCTTGTGCTCCTTGGCGCCGACATTGCCGCTGCTGCTGACGGCGCGGGTGCTGCAAGGACTGGGCGGTGGCGGGCTGATGACGCTGGCACAGGCGCTGCTAGGCGAGTTGGTGCCCCCCCGAGAACGCGGTTCGTACCAGGGCTATTTATCCGCCAATATCGTCGCCGGTTCCACCATCGGCCCGGTGGCAGGCGGGTTCATCACCCAGATGTGGGGCTGGCACGCGGTCTTCTTGGCCAACGTGCCGTTGGCGGTGATCGCCATCGTGCTGGTAATGCGCCTGCCCAAGAGCGTACCGAGCGGGGGCCGAGCGGGCTTCGATCTACCGGGCATGGGACTGTTGACACTGTTCGTGGTGCCGCTGCTGCTGGCGGTGTCGCAGTTGCAAAAGCTCGATCCGTCGATCTTGCCGAAGCTGGGGTTGCTGCTGGCCTTCGCAAGCGCGGCGCTGGCGACGCTGGTCTGGCAGCAAAACCGAGCAAAGACGCCGCTGCTGGCGTTGTCGCTGATGCGCATCCCCGCCTTTTGGCGTGCCGACGTCATGGCTGCCTGCTCCGGGGCCAGCCTGACCGCGATGATGACGTTCCTGCCGATCTATTTCCAGGTGGTCGCCGGCGCTTCTTCGGGGGAGGCCGGGCTGCTGCTGATCCCGCTGACAGCAGCCGTGAGTTCGGGGTCGGTGGTGACCGGCTGGCTCATTTCTCGGACCGGACGAACGGCGATTTTCCCGACCGTGGGCCTGATGGTCACCGCGCTGACGCTTGTCGCGCTGGCGTTCTGGGCGCCGCAACTCAGCCGCGCCGAGCTGGCGTGGGTGCTGGCAGTGGGCGGGTTGTGCCAGGGATCGTCGATGATCACCGCGCAAATCACGGTGCAAGCGGTAGGCGGGGCACGCAACCTCGGCGCCGCTGCGGCTTCGGCACAGCTATCGCGCTCGCTGGGTTCGGCGTTCGGCGCGGCGGCGGCAGGGGCGGTGCTGTTCGGGCTGCTGCGATCGGCGAACCCCGATACCGCGACACTGTTCTTCGATATGGTGCGGCGCGGCCCGGGCGTGCTGGCATCGCTAACGGTGGAGCACGCGGCGCTGGTGCGGGCCGAGGTCGCGGCGGCGTTCCGGGGCGTGTTCCTGACTGTGGCCTGTTTCGCCTGCATCATCGTGGCGATGGCGGCAACTTTGCCGTTGCGCCGGTTATAGAATTCGGCCTCCGCTGGCCGATATCGTTATAATGATCGGCATGGACATCGTGCTGGCCCGGTTCGACCTTACCCAATCTTGTTCTAAGCCGGCTCTAGGCCAGTACGGCGCAACACCGGCTCGGCTTCCTTCGACGCGAGGAACTCGGCAAAATCGGCGGTCGCGTCCGGCTGCGTCGATGCGGTGAGCACGCCGGCCGAAAAAATCGCGACAGTCTGCACAGCAGCGGGCAAGCCGCCGACGACCTCGATCCCCGGCACCACCATCAATTCGCTAATTTGTTGCACTGCCAAATCGGCCTCCCCGGATACCAGACGCTCGGCGGTAAAGCCGGTGGACGCTATCGTGGCCTTGGCGTTGACCGCGTCCGCTATGCCCAGGTCCTGGATTAGCTTGGCAAAATACAGCCCGCTGGCGCCGATACGGGAGTAGCAGACCGATCGCGCCGCCAACAGTGCGGCCTTGAACGTGTCGAGCGTGGCGATATCGGGCTTCGGCGCCCCCGCCTTGACCGCGACACCGACAAAAGAACGCGCGACATCGGTACGGCTGCCTGGGCGCATAATGCCGGCGGCGACCATGTCGTCGATGCCTTGTGCGGTCAGGATGGCGATATCGGCCGGCTCGCCGTCGCGCAGCCGCTGCACGAGTGCAACGGTCGGGGCGAAATCGGCCTCGATAATGGCGCCGGACTGCGCCCGATAAGCCTCGCACAAGTCGCGCATGCCGCCCATGACGGCCAAGGTGGAGAGCAAACGGATGGTAGCGGGCATGTTTCGGTCCTATGCAACGTTCCGCCTCGGTGTAGCAGCGTTAACGCAAATGTCACACGATGGGTACTGGTGAATCCGTGACAAGAATGCGGATTCGCTGTATTCGTTCGAATTCGTTGGCCAAGAAAAAATACCGGGACCAGACTCAATTCGCCGCCCTCCCCTGCCGAACGACGCAGGATGGGATACGCGAGGTCATGCTTTTGACCTCGCGCGATACCGGACGATGGATCATCCCCAAAGGCTGGCCCATCAAAGGCCTCGAACCTTGCGAAGTCGCCGCTCGAGAAGCCTACGAGGAAGCCGGCTTGCGCGGCCGCGTCGCCAGCAAGCGACCGGTCGGGACATTCCACTATGCCAAGCAGATCGATTCCGATCCGCTACTGTGCGAAGTGCATGTCTTTCTGATGTGGGTGGAAGAACAGCTCGACGACTGGCCTGAGAAGACGGAACGCCAAACGCAATGGTTCGCCGTATCCGACGCAGCCGGTTTGGTGGACGAGGGCGGCTTATCCGAAATCATCCTGCGACTTTCCTAGCACCCGACGGCGCGCCCGGCTGGCGGAAGTGCCAACCCTGAGGCAGGATCGCGGGCACGGAGACGCCCATGCAACGCTGGACCATGCTGACCGCAGCGGCCGCCGCGCTGCCCGCCCGCTTTGCCATTGCCCAAACCGATCGAAGCCGCACGCTGCGGTTTTTGCCGCAGGTGCCGCCGACCATCCTCGATCCCACAGCCACCACGGCACTAGTCACCACCAACCACGGCTGGGCGATCTAGAGAAAGCCAAGGCAACATTGACGGCGGCGGGATATAAGGGGGAGCGAATCGCGGTGCTCAATCCCTCCGATTTCCCAACGATCGAGCCGATGGGCGATGTGGCTTACGATTTATCGACACGCCTCGGCATGAATGTCGCGTCGATCGCCTCCGACCGGGGATCGGTGCAACAGCGCCGCAACAGCAAGGAAACGGTGGAAAAAGGCGGCTGGTCCGTCACATTCACCCGTGTCGGCGCGCATCTGCTAACAACTCCGGTGGAGGCTCAGGCTGCCTGCGATGCCATGCAAATCCGCGCGTTCGACGTCGTGCCATCGGTGCCGACCGGACAATTCCAAATCCGGACGGCATGGCGCAAGAGTTTGACGGGGGCGATCGAATCGACCGGTGTGTTTTTCTGGAATGTGCAGCGGGTTTAGACGGGCCGGCCGCCCTGAATCTGAATCCGCCGCGCCACCCGCCGGAACGGTCCGGCATCGTTGACCGCCATATGCTTGACGCAACGATTATCCCAAAAAGCAACCGAACCGGGCGTGTAGCGGAAGCGGCAGGTGAACTCGGGACGGTGACCGTGATCGAGCAAATATCCCAGTAGGGGTTTGCTTTCTTCTTCCGTCATGCCCTCGAACGCGACGCAGTGGGAATGATTGACATAAAGCGCTTTCCTACCTGTCTCCGGATGCGTCACCACCGCCGGATGCAAATTGATCGTTTCGCGCCAATCCGCATCCTCCCGCACCGCCGTCGTGCGGCTTTTGCTAACAGCCGCTCGGGGGCCGGCGATGTTGCGGTCGGTATGCACGACCCGCAGCCCATCGAGCAGTTTTTTCATGCCGTCCGATAACGTTTCGTAGGCAAGATATTGATTCGCGAAAAGCGTATCGCCCCCGTAGGGCGGGACCTCGGTCGCGAAAAACACCGCGCCCATCGGCGGTTCGACGACCATAGTCGTGTCGTGATGCCAGAGTTCGCCGACAATGCGAGCATCGCCGGGATTACGGACGACGTTCACCACTTCGGGGTCGGCCTGGGTGCCCTTGAAGTTGGGATGGACGAAGATTTCACCGAAGCGGCGAACGAACGCTTTGTGCCGATCTACATCCAGATTTTGATCCCGGAAGAAAATTACACAATGATCCAGCAACGCTTGCCGGATATCGGCGATAGTGCTGTCGGGCAAGTCGCGCGACAAATCGACACCGGTTATTTCGGCGCCGAGCGCACCGGCGATGGGATCGATTTCGATCGAGGTGTTACGCACGATGGTACCCTCCATGCTGCTTAATCGGAATGCGCATTAAAACCCGGTCCTGGTTTCGGCGACAACGTAGTTTTTGCGCGGAAATTCTTCGGTATAGCTGCACAATTTGCTGCCGGCCTTGGTGCCCATGTCACGGTAGGGTTTCGACTTCAGTTTCGCCACGTCGATGTCGATACCGTGCCCCGGCGTCGTCGGAAGATCGACGAAGCTGTCCTGGACCACGAGAGGTGCGATGGCAATTTCGTCGCAAGCGGGCTTGAGGTTGATGAAACACTCGGCGATCCAGAAATTCGGGATCATCGCCGAGAACGCAACAGTCGCCGCAAGGCCCACCAGCGTCGAATTATAATTGTGCGGCGAAATCGCCACCGCGTGCGGCTGCGCCATGGCGGCGATGTCCAGCATCGCGGACAGGCCGCCGCAATTGCAGATATCGGGGTTAAGAATATCGGCGGCGCGTGCCGTCAAGCACTGGGCGAAGCTTTCCTTGGAATAAATTGCCTCCCCCGTCACGATGGGAATGCCCGGCAACGCACGCCGGACCTCGGCAACCAATTCGATATTGTCGGCCAGACAAGGTTCTTCGTACCAGCCGATATCGTATTCGCGTAGACGGTTGCCGATACGGATGGCATGCATCGGCGACAGGCGGCGATGGCATTCCACCAGCAGGCCGAAATCGGGACCTAGGGTTTCGCGCATCCGTTTCACATAGCGGACGACATGATCCTCGTCTTCTTTGTGGATGAAGCTGCGCCAGGGGCCGGGGAAAGGGTCCCATTTCAAAGCGGTGTAGCCCATCGCTTTGACTTTCAGCGCGCGTTCCAAATTCTGCTCGATGCTTTCGGAGCCGCTGGACCAGCCGTTGGCATAGACCTTCACCCGTTCGCGAGATGCCCCGCCGAGGAGATTGTACAGCGGCAAATTCGCGTGCTTGGCGACGATGTCCCAGGACGCGATTTCAATCGCACTCCAGGCAGACAGCAGGTCCAGCGACGTGCGGCGCATGGCGAAATCCTCGAAAAGGACTTGCGCGGTGTGGAGGATGTTGAAGACATCGCGACCGATGACGTATTTCGCCATGGCTTGCAGCAGTTTCTCGGTGATAAGCTCCTTGC
>JBAXFK010000146.1:0-11601 GCA_037139955.1 Rhodospirillales bacterium | reverse complement strand
AAAAGGGGACATTCTAATTGGGCACGGAGGGGACATTCCTATTGAGCGCTAACAGCCTGCAAGCGAGGAGTGGCGGCAAACCGCCGATTTCGCTAGTGTACCTTCCGGGAAACGAAGGAGGTTCGCTATGGGATGGTCGATCGACAGCCTGATGTGCGGCGATAAATTTCTGGGCTATGTGTTCAACTGCCTCGACGGTCCGTTCGACGGATCGTATTGCAGCCAATTGCAGCAGCAAACCGTTGCTGCCCAAATCAACGTTCCCGGTAAGCCCTATGTCTCGGCCAAATCTGCCGACCAAATTTTGGCAATGGCGGACGATAACGGCTTTGTCTCGTCAGGGGCAGATACCGGCAGCGGGCAATGCGTAGCGCTGGTGAAGGCCGCGATCCCGGCTTTGGGCGCGACGGCCAATTGGTGCGCCGGGGATGCCCTCGATAGCGCCGGTATCGCCAAGCTGCTGCCGGGGACTGCGATCGGTTACGGCTTCGATTCCAAGACCGGCGCCTATCCAAGTGCCGCCACGGGCAACCATGTCGCGATCTTCGTGTCGGCGACCGGTTCTATGGCGACTATTCTCGACCAGTGGCAACATAAGTCGAAGGGCACCAAACAGAAAGCGAAGACCCACGAGACCGATATCGACGCCACGGATTGGGTGATCGTAACCCGCAAGGCCGTCACGTCCTGAGCGCATCCTAGCCCCTGCCGCTCGGGGGGAGGCTGGGCTATACTTCGGTTATGTCGGCTCCCGCCCCCCGCGCCAACCCCCTGCTACTCGGTCACGCGGCTGCCGAGGACACGATCCTCGACGCCATGTTCGCCGGCCGGATGCATCATGCTTGGCTGATCACGGGTCCCGAGGGGGTCGGGAAGGCCACCCTCGCTTATCGGTTCGCCCGGCGCCTTCTAGCCGGACGCCCCACCGAGCACAGTCTTGCGCTGGATCCGACTCACCCCGTGTTCAAGCGAGTCGCCGCCGAATCGCACGCCGATATCAAGACGTTGGAGCGCGAATACGACGCCAAGCGGAAGCGGGTGAAAACCCAGATCGCGATTGAAGACGTCCGCAAGATCATTGGCTTCATGCACTTGACGCCGGCCGAGGGCGGCTGGCGCGTCATCGTCGTAGATGGGGCGGAGGAGATGAACGCCAACTCCGCCAATGCTTTGCTGAAAGTACTCGAAGAACCGCCGCCGCGCGCGGTGCTGCTGTTGGTTTGTTCGTCCCCCGGTCGCCTCCTGCCGACCATTCGCAGCCGTTGCCGCCGACTACGGCTCGGGCCGCTCGACGACGAGACCATGGACACGCTGTTGCAGCAGTATCTGCCGGCGCTCAACGACGACGAGCGGGGGCGGTTGGTCACCCTGGCCGAGGGATCGCCGGGGCGCGCGCTGACCATGGCACAGGACGAGGGCCTCGCCATTTCCGCCATTGTCGACGGGTTGCTGGCCGATATCCCGAATTTCCGCATGTCGCGCGGCTACGAGATCGCCGACGCTCTGACCAAAACCGACACCGGCTTTTCGACCTTCATGGACCTCTTGCGGGCAGGAGTATCCTCGGCCGTGCGGGCGGCGGCGCGCGGACAGGCCGATCCGGACCAAGAGCGGATGATCGCCGCCCGCCCCATTGATGCCTGGGGCGACCTGTGGCAGGGGCTGACACGGCTGCAGGACGAGACCGAACGCTTTGCGCTGGACAAGCGACAGGCGATTGTCGCGGGCCTGGGCTTGGTGACCGGAAAGACCCCATGAGCAAGCGATTTTATATTACGACCCCCATCTATTACGTGAACGGGGCACCGCATATCGGGCACGCCTATACCTCGATCGCCGCCGACGTGCTGGCGCGGTTCAAGCGGTTGGACGGCTTCGACGTGTTCTTCCTGACCGGCACCGACGAGCACGGGCAAAAGGTCGAACAAGCGGCGGTGGCGGCGGGCCTGGATACGCAAGCCTATACCGACAAAATATCCCGCGACTTCAAAGATATGTCGGACGCGATGGGTGTGTCGTACGACGATTGGATTCGCACGACCGAAGATCGTCACAAAGCGAGTTGCGCCGAATTGTGGAAACGGATCGAGGCATCGGGCGACATCTACCTCGGGCACTACGAGGGTTGGTATGCCATCCGGGACGAAGCGTTCTACGATGAAGGCGAACTTAAAACCAACGATGCCGGGCAGAAAGTGGCGCCAACCGGCGCACCGGTGGAGTGGGTGCGCGAACCGTCGTACTTCTTCAAACTGTCTGCGTGGCAGGACCGGCTGCTGGAATTTTACGATAAAAATCCAGAATTTATCGCCCCTTCTTCCCGCAAAAGCGAGGTTTTGAGCTTCGTCAAAGGTAGATTGCACGATCTATCCGTCAGCCGGACGACCTTCGCCTGGGGCATTCCGGTGCCGAATGCGCCGGGCCATGTCATGTATGTCTGGCTGGACGCGTTGACGAACTACATCACCGCAGCCGGTTTTCCCGACACTGGGGCAGAGAAATGGAAATACTGGCCGTCCGACGTCCATTTCGTCGGCAAGGACATCATCCGCTTCCACGCCGTCTATTGGCCAGCGTTCCTGATGTCGGCCGGCATCGCGCCGCCGACGCGGATTTCCTCGCATGGTTGGTGGGTCGTGGACGGCGAGAAAATGAGCAAATCGCTGGGCAATGTCGTCGAACCGCGCGCGCTGGCGAAGACCTTCGGGCTCGATCAGATCCGCTATTTTCTCCTGCGTGAAAAGCCGTTCGGCGCCGACGGGTCGCTTAACCATCAAGCGATTATCGGCCGCATGAACGGAGAGTTGGCGAACGATCTGGGAAATCTAGCGCAGCGCTCGCTGTCGCTGATCGCCAAGAACTGCGAGGGAAGATTGCCGGGCAGGGGGCCTGCGACCGCCGAGGATTCGACACTCCTCGATGCGGCGAATGCCTTGCCCGATCTCGTGCGGGCGAGCATGGATCGTCAGACCTTCCACGAAGCCCTTGAGGATATATGGAAAGTCATCCGGTCCGGTAACGCCTACATCGACCATCAGGCGCCCTGGGCGCTCCGCAGGACCGATCCCGTTCGGATGGCGGCGGTGTTGCGGGTGCTGGTGGATACCATGCGCGTGGTTGCGACGTTGCTCCAGCCCTTCATGCCCGACAGCATCGGTCGCATGATGGATCAACTCGGCGTCCCCAGCGATGCGCGATCGTTCGCCGCACTATCGGTGCCGCTGACCGACGGCATAGCGCTGCCGACCCCGCAGGGGGTGTTTCCGCGCTACGTGGAACCGGTCTCCTGAGATGCTGATCGATTCTCATTGCCATCTGGACTACTACACTCCTGAAGACCTGCCCGGTGTGTTGGCTCGGGCGGCGGCGGCTGACGTGGGTCAGATGGTGACGATTGGCACCACAATCGAGCAATCGCAACGGCTTCCGGCGTTGATCGAAGGCCGCGATAATCTTTGGTATACTGTCGGTGTGCATCCCCATCATGCGCATGAGGCGCCAATTCCGTCACCGGAGTTTCTCGCCGAACTGGCGTCTCACCCGCGTGCGATTGGGATCGGCGAGTCCGGGCTGGACTATTTCTACGACAAAGCACCCCGCGACATTCAGGCGGATAACTTCCGAGCGCATATTCGGGGTGCGCGCTTGGCTGGCGTCCCGCTGGCGATACATGCACGCGACGCGGACGACGATATTGCAACGATTTTGCGGGAAGAGCGGGACCGGGGAGGGGATTTTGCCTTCCTATTGCACTGCTTCAGTTCGACCCGTGGGTTGGCGGAGGCGGCGATGGCGCTGGATGGGTATTTCAGCTTGTCAGGGATTTTGACTTTCCCAAAATCCGGCGAACTGAGGGACATAGCACGCGATATTCCACTGGATCGGTTGCTGGTGGAGACGGACGCACCTTACCTGGCACCCGTCCCGTTCCGCGGTAAACGCAATGAGCCAGCCTTGGTGACGCACACCGCCAAAGTGTTGGGCGAAATCCGTGGCCTTTCGTCGGCAGAACTGGCCGACCTCACCACGACCAATTTTCGTCGCCTATTCCGGAAGGCCGCATGAAGGTCACGATTCTCGGCTGCGGGCATTCCGCTGGCGTGCCGACGATCGGTGGGCCGGACGGTGCCGGCGACTGGGGCGAGTGCGATCCGGGGGAGCCCAAGAATCGGCGGTCGCGCTCCAGCATTGTCTTGGAAAATGAAGGGGGTCAACGACTTCTGGTCGATGCCTCGCCCGATTTACGCAATCAGCTGCTGGATTGCCGAGTGACAGGGATCGACTCCGTACTCTTCACACATGCGCATGCCGACCATATCTCGGGCATCGACGACATCCGTATATTGAACCGCATTGCCGACCGGCCGCTGGACGCATTTGCCACGCAACGCACGCTGGATGAGGTTTCTCGCCGGTTCGGCTACGCGTTCAACCCTTGGAATCCGCCGGGTTTTTACCGTCCTGTGCTGGTTGGTCGGGCTGTCGAGCCCGGCGCAACAATCGTGACGGCGGGCATGGATGTGCGAGTGTTCAATCAGAACCATGGCAAGATCGACACCCTTGGTCTGCGCGTCGGTGCGTTCGGATACTCGACCGATGTGGTGCGGCTGGACGACGCGGCGTTCGAGATTTTGGCCGGTGTCGACACCTGGGTCGTTGGCTGCTTTCTGCGCGATGAGCCCCATTGGACTCATGCGCATCTTCCGTTGGTGATGGAATGGGTGGCGCGTTTGCAACCCCGGCGCACGGTGCTGACGCATATGGGCACGTCGATGGATTGGGCTTGGCTGGCAGCGAATTTGCCGGCTGGGATCGAGGCTGGGTTCGATGGGATGGTCCTGTCGGTGCCGAATGAAGCCGACCTGCGGCGCCAATAGCCCAAACCGAGCGGGCCGGTTCCGACTTTGGCACATATATGAGTTAACATAATATTCCTTATGCGGCAATTCGATGTGCCATGGCGCTAATCGGCCAGTGCGACGAACGATGCCCCGCAGCGCTACACTACAGCCGCTTGGCGATCCGCGGATCCAGCATATCGCGCACCCCGTCCCCGAGGATATTGATCGACAGTACCATCGTACCCAGAAACAGCCCCGGAAACAGCACGCTCCAGATCGCCAGCATGATGAAATTGCGGCCCTCGGCGATGATGTTGCCCCAGGATGGCACCTCCGGCGGCGTGCCGACACCTAGGAACCCCAGGTAAGCCTCGATGAGCACGGCGGAAGCTGCGATGTATGTCGCCTGCACGATGATCGGCGTCATCGCATTGGGAAGAATGTGTTTCAGCAGAATGGCCCAGGTCTTGGTGCCGGATGCCACGGCTCCTTGAACGAAGGTTTGCTCGCGGATCGATAGCACCACCGCGCGAACCAGCCGCACCACCCGCGGGATTTCGGGGATGGTAATGGCGATAATGACCGTCTGCACACTGGCGCGGGTCAACGAGAGCATCGCCACCGCGAGCAAAATTCCGGGAATCGCCATTAGCCCATCCATGATCCGCATCACCACCGAATCCATCGCTCGGAAATACCCCGCTACGAGGCCAATCGCCGTGCCGGTCACCGTGCTGAGGCAGGCGACGGATACCGCGATCAGCAGCGAGATCTGCCCGCCCCACAGCGTCCGGGTCAGCACGTCCCGGCCATAGGCATCGGTGCCGAACCAGTGCAGCGCATTGGGGGGCCGTAGCCGCTGCGCGACGTCCAGCTTGATGGGATCGTAAGGTGCGATCCAGGGGGCCAGCAACGATAACAACACAAGGATGGTCAACAGCGCGCCGCCTATAACGACACGCGGATAGCGACGGGTGAAAGTCTTCAATATCGGATCCTCGGGTCGAGGAATGCATACGTCAGATCGATCCCGAGATTGATCAGCACGTAGACGAAGGATGCCATCAATATGACGCCCTGGATGACGGGATAGTCGCGCTGAGTCACGGCCTCGATCGTCAAGCGGCCGATGCCGGGAATGGCGAAGACGCTTTCGGTCACCACCACGCCGCCGATTAACAGCGCGATTCCCAAGCCGATCGTGGTGACGATGGGCACAGCGGCGTTTTTCAAAGCGTGACCGATCAGCACCCTGCCCGGCGCTAGACCTTTGGCCCGCGCGGTGCGGATGTAATCTTCGTTCAAGACATCGAGCATCGTGCTGCGCGTCATGCGCGCCAAAAGGGCGGCGAAGACCAGGCCGAGGGTGATCGCGGGCAGCACTAGATGTTGCCAGAACCCAGTGAAATCCTGCGAGAACGGGGTGTAACCTTGAACCGGTAGCCAGCGGAGCGTGCGAGCGAACTCGAACACCAGCCCATAGCCTATCAGGAACACCGGGGCGGAAAATGCCAGCACCGCAATGCCCATCGCGAGATGGTCGACCCAGCTCCCTGCCCGCCAAGCCGCGAGAACGCCGACGGGAATAGCGATGCAAATCGCGAAGGCCATGGTGACACTGGCAAGCGCCAATGTTGGCTCCATCCGTTGCGTTATCAGCGTCCAGACCGAAACCTTGTTGAACACCGACACCCCGAAATCGCCCTGTAGAATCGCCCCGATCCACAGCCCGAACTGCGTGAGCAGCGGCTTGTCCAACCCGAGGCTGATGCGGATCGTCTCGATATCGGCAGTGGTCGCGTTGTCGCCGGCGATGATCGCAGCCGGATCGCCGGGGCTGAGATGCAACAGCAGGAATACAACGATGGCCACGACAAGCATCACCGGGATGGTCATCAGAATGCGGCGGAGGATGAAACCAGCCATGTTATTTCTTTTCGATATTCCAATAGACTGGCATCGGCGCATTCAGCACGCCCGTCACGTTCTTGCGGAACGCAATAGGCTGAAAATACTGCCCCAGCGACACATAGGGCACGGTTTCGTAAGCTCTGGCTTGAATACCCTCGATCGAACCGTGCCGTTTCGCAGCATCCGGTTCCCGCATCCAGCCGTTTACCAGCTTGTCCAACTCAAGGTCGCAGGGCCAGCCGGGATTGGCATCGGCACAGCGGGAGTTGAACCATATATTGCCGATCGGGCTGGTCACGTCCGGGCCGCCCTGGCTGGTGATGAATAGATGCCAGCCGCCCTTGTCCGGCGGGTCCTTGCGCATGCGCCGAACCGATATCGTAGACCAATCCGCCGCCTGCGCGTCGACATTGACCCCTGCCCTACGGAGCGATTCGATCAGCACCGCAGTCGCAGCGCCATATTGGGGCCGGTCGGTAGGCTGGAGCACCACCAGTTTTTCGCCTTTGTAGCCGCCCTCGGCCAGCAATGCCTTGGCTTTGGCGAAGTCCGGCTTGCGCAATGGGTCGGAGCCGATGGCGGTCGTGTTGTCCGAGTTGCACATGAAATACGCGCCGCAGAATTTCATGTATAGCGACTCGTCGCCGGCCACCGCCGCCATGAACTCGGCCTGATCGATCAAGTATAGAAGCGCTTGGCGCGCTTTGTAGTTATCGAACGGCGCGTGCAGCGCATTGGGACGCAGTATGATTTGCACCCCCAGAGGGTCGATATTCTGCACCGTTATGTCGGGACTATCTTTCAACAAGCGGATAAAATCGAGCGGCGGCATTTCGAAGTAATCCACCTCCCCCGTCATGATGGCGTTCAGCGCCGTGTTGGCATCGGGGATATAAAGCCATTCGAGCCGATCGAGCTTCGCGACCCGCCCGCCAGCCATCATGTCCGGCGCTTCCTTGCGCGGCACATAGGCTTCATTGCGAGCGAACACGACTTTATTGCCGGGAAGCCATCGATCGCGCAGCATTTTGAAAGCGCCGGAGCCAACGGCCTCGGTGATTTGTTCGTTGGCCGCTTTGCCGGCTTGCCGCTCCGGCATGATATACGCCGTGGCCGGGCTGCCGAGGGAATCCAGCACCAGACCGAACGGTTCCTTCAATACGACGCGAAACGTCTTGGCATCGACTGCGTCCAGGCTGCCGACAAATTTCGCGAAGGCCTGCCCTGCCCCTAGTTTGACCATCCAGCGCTTGAGCGAGGCCCCCACGTCCGTGGACGTCACCGGTGCCCCATCGTGAAAGGCCAGCCCCTGCCGCAGCACGAAGGTCCAGGTCAGTTTGTCGTCGCTGGTGGTCCAGGTATCGACCATCTGCGGCTGCGGCTGAAACTTGGAATCGTACGCGAACAGCGTGTCGTAGACGACCGTGCTGAATCGGTTGGTGATGTAGGTCGCGGTCCAAGTTGGGTCCAGCACCTTGATATCCGCGTGCACCACCGCGCGCAGGGTCTTGTCGGCGGCGGAGGCCGTTGCCAATGGAGCGACCAACGCGGCGGCGGCGAGCAGGTTCCTTATCTTGTTACGGACGGTTGCCATCATTTCTTCTCGATATTCCAATAGACTGGCAAACCTGCGGCCACTACGCCCGAGATATTCTTGCGGAACGCGATGGGCTGGAAGAACTGACCGTATGGCACATACGGTACAGACTCGTAGGCTCGGGTCTGAATCGCGTCGATCATGGACCGGCGCTTCGCAGGATCGCTCTCCCGCATCCATTTGCCCAACAGCGCTTCCAACTCGGGGTCGCAGGCCCAGCCGTTGTTGGCGCGTTCGCAACGGGAATTGAACCAACCGTTGGTCAGCGGGTTCGCCGTGTCGGGCCCGCCCTGAGTGGTGATGAACAGGTTCCAGCCGCCCTTATCCACCGGGTCCTTCTTCGCCCGCCGGACCGAAATTGTGGACCAATCCGCCGACTGGATATCCACGTTCACGCCGGCTTTGCGCAGTTGGGCTATAAGAACGGTCATGGCAGCAGCGTATTGCGGCCGGTCGGTGGGCATTAGGACCACCATCTTCTCGCCGTTGTAGCCGCCCTCTTTCAACAGGGCCTTAGCCTTCGCGATGTCCGGCTTGCGCATCGGTGCCGACCCGGCATCGGTCTCGTTCGATGAATTGCACAGGAAAAAGGCGCCGCAGAACTTCATATACAGGCTCTCGTCGCCTACCGCCGCCTGCATGGTTTCTGCCTGGTCGGTCAGGTACAGCAGCGCTTGTCGAGCCTTGTAGTTGTCGAAGGGCGGATTGAGGCTATTGGGTCGCACCAGCGCCTGTAACCCGAGGCGGTCGATATTCATCACCGTCAGGTTGGGATCGTCCTTCAGCAGCCGGACGAAATCGAGCGGCGGCGCCTCGTAATAGTCGATCTCCGCCGTCATCAGCGCATTCAAGGTCGTGTTGGCATCGGGGATGTAGAGCCACTCCAGCCGATCGACTTTGGCTATTTTGCCCCCGGACAGATAGTCCGCCGGTTCCTTGCGCGGCACGTAGCCGTCGTGGCGAGCGAACACTACCTTATTGCCCGGGCGCCATTGATCTTTCAGCATTTTGAACGGACCGGAACCGATCGACTCGGTAATCTGCTCATTCACCGGCGTGTTGGCGATCCGTTCGGGCATGATGAATGCCGTCAGCGGACTGCCGAGGGTGTCGATAACCAGACCGAACGGTTCCTTCAACACCATCTTGAAAGTCTTGGTGTCCACGACCTCCAGCCCCGAGACGAAGGTGCCGAGCACTTGGCCCGCAGAAATTTTAGCCATCCAGCGCTTGAGGGAGGCGACGCAGTCGGCGGCCGTCACCGGTTGCCCATCGTGAAACATCAGGCCAGGGCGCAGGGTGAACGTGTATGTCAGGTTGTCCGGGCTGACCGTCCACGTGTCGACCATTTGGGGCTGCGGCTCGAACTTCGCATTATAGGCGAAGAGCGTGTCGTAAACGACGTAGCCATAGCGATTGGTGATGTAAATGGTGGTCCAGGTGGGATCGAGAATCTTCAGGTCGGCGTGAACCACCGCCCGCAACGTCTTATCTGCGGCCGAGGCGCCCTGCATGCCCGAGAGCAAAAGCCCGAGCGCGAGGAGGATACGATGCAGTTTCATCATTTTTTCTCGATATTCCAATAAACTGGCATGCCTGCTTCTAGCACGCCGGCAACATTTTTGCGGTACGCGATGGGTTGGAAGAACTGCCCCGTCGGCACATAAGACACCGACGTATAAGCCCGTTCCTGCAGCGCCGGAACCAGCGCTCGGCGTTTCTCCCGATCCGGTTCGTGCGACCACGCACCGATCAGTTCCTGCAATTTCGGATCGCAGGCCCAACCGACATTGGCTTTGTCGCAATTGGCGCCGATCCAGTAATTGCTGACCGGGTTGGACGCATCCGGTCCGCCATGGCCCGTGACAAACAGATGCCAACCGCCCTTATCCGGTGGGTCCCGCCGTGCTCGCCGAATTGAAATTGTAGACCAATCCGAGGCTTGCATGTCGACATTCACCCCGATCGCACGGAGCTTGTCCACCATCACCAATACCGTCGCATTGTACGGCGGACGATCCGTGGGTTGCAGCACGACCAGTTTTTCGCCCTTGTACCCTGCCTCGGCCAGCAGCGCTTTGGCCCTTTCGAGGTTCGGCGCCTTCACCGCGCCCGCATCGGTCTCATTATCCGAACCGCACATGAAGATCGCGCCGCAATACTTCATGTAAAGTGCGGGATTGCCGACAACGGCCTGATTGTATTCTTCCTGGCTGGCCAAATACATCAGCGCCTGCCGCGCCTTGAAATTGTCGAAGGGCGGGTGGAGGCTGTTGGGCCGAATGAATTGCTGCACCCCCAGCTTGTCGATAATCCGCACGACGATGTCGGGGTTATCCTTCATCAGCCCGACGAAATCGAGCGGCGGCAGTTCGTAGTAGTCCATCTCGCCGGTCATCAGGGCGCTGAGAGCGGTATTCTGGTCGGGGATGTAGTGCCACTCCACCCGGTCGAGTTTCACCGTCTTCCCGCCCGCCATGTAGTCCGGCGGTTCCTTGCGCGGCACATAGTTGGGGTTGCGTACGTAGACGACCTTGCTGCCCGGCCGCCACTCGTCCCGCTTCATGATGAAGGGGCCGGACCCGATGGACGACGTCACCACCTCGTTCAGCGGCGCGCTCGCTACTTTCTCCGGCATCATAAAAGGCGGCACGCCCCAGCGGCCGAAGGTTTCCAGCACCAGGGCATACGGTTCGGTCAATACCAGCTTAAAAGTGGACGCGTTCACCGCCTCGAACGTCGCGACACGCGAATTCAACTGCTGGCCCATCGCGTCGCGTGCCATCCAGCGCTTCAACGATGCGATGCAATCTGCCGCAGTCACCGGCGCCCCGTCGTGGAACGCCAACCCCGCTCGGAGGACGAAGGTCCAGGTCAGTCGATCGTCGCTGACCGTCCAGGTGTCCACCATCTGCGGCCGTGGTACGAACCGACTATCGAGGCCGAACAGCGTGTCGTAGACTAGATAGCCGTAGCGATTGGTAATGTATGTGGTGTTGGCGGTGGTATCCAACACCTTGAGGTCCGCATGCGCGATGACCCGAAGCGTTTGCTCAGCGGCATGCGCAGGTGTGTGGCCGAGGAGCGCGATGGCTACGGCGACAGTCGGCCATATTCGCATTTGCGACGATTCCCCCGGTCGGTGTTGTTGGCGGGAGCATACCGGGAATCGTGAAACTCGGCCAGTCTCGATGGGTTGGTGTTAGCGCTCAATAGGAATGTCCCCTCCGTGCCCAATTAGAATGTCCCCTT
>JBAXFK010000145.1:0-11688 GCA_037139955.1 Rhodospirillales bacterium | reverse complement strand
CCTATTTGTCGGTGCACGAGGGACCGGTCAGCATTTCCCGCCTCGCCCGCCCCGTGCCGATCGCCGAGGGTATGGTGCTGTCCGACGAGCCCGGATTCTATTTGCCGGGCCATTATGGCATCCGGCTGGAGAATCTTTTGCTAGTGCGCGACGCCGAGATGCCGAACGCTACCAAACCGTTCCTGCGCTTCGAGACGCTGACCCTCGCGCCGTTCGATACGCGCCTGATCGACCCTACGCTGCTCGATCCCGAGGAAAAGGCGTGGTTGAACACCTACCATGCTCGGGTGCTGGCCGAGGTCGGGCCGTTTTTGCCGCCGGATACCCGCGCTTGGCTGGTAGGGGCCTGCCGGGAGATCGCGTGATGTTCCACCGGTTCCAGGTCGGGTCGATGCAAGCGACCATTGTGTCCGACGGGCCGTTGGTGCTGCCCGCCGCGCCGCGCATCTTCCAAGGCCCCGACGCTGCGGAACTGAACGCCGCAATGGCAGCGTCCGGCCAAGACATCGCCCATGTCCGGGTGGAGCAAAACTGCTTGCTGCTGGAAACCGCAGGCAAAAAAATCCTGTTCGACAATGGGCTGGGATCGGAGAAGCTATACGGCCCCGATAGCGGCCAAGTCCTGACCGGCCTTCGGGAGGCCGGAGTCGATCCTGCCGAGATCGACGGGTTAGTGCTGACCCACGGGCATTCCGATCATTGCTGGGGCACGATGGCCGACGACGGCACCCCGAACTTCCCCGCCGCGACGATCTATATGGCACGCGAAGAACTGGATTTCTGGGAATCCGACCCGCCCTCGGAACGGCACGAACGCAGCGTGGCCGGCGTTGCTCGGCATCTGCTACCCCTACGCGAGCGGATCGTGTTCGTGCGCGACGGTGCGGAATTCCTGCCCGGCGTGCAGGCATGGCTGACGCCCGGCCATACTCCCGGCCACATGGCATATCTGTTTGCCGGCAATTGGTGTCTGACCGGCGATGTCGCGTTTCACGACCCGCTCTCCTACGCTTTCCCCGAAGCCCGCAGCGCCTTCGACGCCGATCGGGAACAAGGCGTCCAAACCCGCCAACGCCTGCTGTCCCGCCTGGCCGACGAGCGCATCGCCGTCATCGGTTACCACCAGCCCTGGCCTGGGCTCGGCCGGATCGAACGCGCGGGTCGTTCTTTCAGGTTTCTGACCGACACGTGACTCCCGGCCGATCGGCCGCCTAAGATGCCTGTAACCAAAACAAGGAGCTTCCATGCCCGGCCCGCTGCACGGCTTCCGGATTGTCGATCTGACTTCGATGATTTCCGGCCCTTTGGCGACGATGATCCTGGCCGACCAGGGTGCCGACGTGATCAAGGTCGAAAACCCGGACGGCGGCGATCACACGCGGCTGGCCAATAACAGGCGGAACGGGTTCTCGGCCTCATTCCTGAACAACAACCGCAACAAACGTTCGCTCGCGCTCGATCTGAAGGACCCTAACGCCAAAGCGGCGCTGCTGCGGCTGGTCGCGACGGCCGATGTGTTCGTGCAAAATTTCCGGCCGGGCGTGGCCGATCGCATGGGTCTGGGGGAAGACGCGCTGCGCGCCGTTAAGCCCGACATCGTCTATGTCTCGATCAGCGGATTCAGCGAGAACGGCCCCTTTGCCGGCAAGCCGGTCTACGATCCGCTGGTGCAGGCCATGTCCGGCCTAGCGACCATTCAAGCAGGGTCCGATACCGAACGCCCGCGTCTCGTGCGCACGATCGTGCCGGACAAGCTGACCGCGATCTCCGCCGCGCAGGCGATCGCCGCCGCATTGCTCGCACGCGAACGCACGGGCCAGGGCCAGCATGTTCGGATTTCGATGTTGGAAGCGGTGATGGCCTTCCTGTTCGCGTCCGACATGGGAAGCCAGACTTTCGTAGGCGGCGAATTCCCGCAGCAGGAGGCCGCTAGCTTCATCGATCTCATCTATGCCACCAGCACGGCCTATATCAGCGCTGCGGTGCAGTCGAACAAGGAATGGTTGGCCCTGACCCGAGCGCTGGACAAGCCGGAATGGCTGGACGATCCGCGCTTTAAAACTCCGGCCTTGCGTCAACGCAATATCGACGCGCGGCTCGCCATGACCCAAGAGGTCCTCCTCCAGCGCCCCGCCGATTATTGGCTGGAACGCCTGACGGCCGAGGGCGTGCCCTGCGCGCCCGTGCTTACCCGGGGCGAGGCAATCCGACATCCGCAGATCGCCGCGACCGGCATCGTGGTGGAATCCGATCACACTGTCGCCGGGCGTATCCGGGGTGCTCGACCTGCCGCTCGGTTCTCGGTCACCCCGGCGACTATCCGGACCGGCGGACCGGCACTGGGCGAGCACAACGCCGCGATCCTGGCCGAGCTCGGCTTGACCGAGGCCGAAATCGCCGGGTTTGCGGCACCGCGCCCCGCAGCGTAACCGCCAATCGCGAGCCGGAGCTACACGCCTAGAGCTTCGGCGGGATTTTCGTCCACAATCAGCAAGAGAAGTGTAAAAATAGGACGTTGAACGCATAATATCTATTCTAAAATGAGATTTTGTGACATTTTTTATTCATATGACTTGACGGTGGACGTTATGCGGCCTAAGTCAATTCTCACGTGCGGCACAACGTGGGGCACGGCCATACGCGATCAGGAGTAAATTTATTTATTTTCCGAGACGTTCACGCACAAGCGAGACAATAATCGCAACGTCGAATCTATAAATTGGATCGACAACGATCGCCGTATTGTCATGCTTTGCACGATAACGAAATTGTGAGCGGATTTACTACGAAATCTGCCGTGAGATTTCACGTTTTCGTAAGATGCCTAATGGCATTTAAACGATAACCGTCCGATAACTTCAAAATACCGATCCGACATAAGCGAAGGGTCGGGATGATAAACTACGCCTGGACCACCTCGGTATAAACCGCGTTCGCACCGAAGCACTCAAAAGGGGATCGACAAAATGTTCGCATAAATCAAGACCTGGGCCGCTCTGCAATCCGACCGCCGCGCCGTGACGGCGTTGGAATACGCCATGATCGCCGGCATCATTGTCGCCGTGATCGCTGTTGGCTTCGGCGTGCTCGCGAGCGACATTTCGAACAAGTTCAACTCGATCGGCACCGGCATCTAATCGCTGGAAACGCTGCTTAGCATGCATCGGTCGGACATGGCGGCGCAGTATGTCGCTATGTTCGGCCTTTTAAATATGTGACGGCTCCGCCGACCCAAGGTTCGCCATGCCGCACGGATGGCTCTCATTATTATCTCCTGCCACGCACATCGCGGCGGCGGGGCTTCTGTTGTTTGCGGCCCTGCATGATATCGTCGCACGTACCGTCCCCAATGGGATCGCGGTATGGTTGGCCCTGATGGGCCTGATCGCGTGCATCGTAGATAACAATTTGTTGATCGGATCGACGGCTGCGGTCATTGTCTTCGCAATCGCGGCATTCTGCTGGCGACGGGGATGGCTAGGGGGGGCAGACGTGAAACTGATGGGGGCATCCGTGCTTGCCGTTCCGTCCGGCCGTACCTTGGCGTTTGTCGTCGCCATGTCCGTTGCCGGATCGATACTCGCCGCACTTTATTTAGCTGCCGGCGCGATCGTGCGCCGCCGCCCCCGTCCCGCCCGACAAACAACCGTCCATCGCGCCGATCTTGCGACACGTGCAATCCGCGCAGAGTTGTGGCGCCTGCGGCGCGGCGGCCCGCTCCCTTACGCCTGCGCGATTGCCGCGGGTTTCCTGTTCGTTCAGTTCTGATCGGAGCGACCCGTGGTCTACCGCGTAGCATTTTTCCTTATGATGGTCTGCGCTTTAGTGGGCTTTGGCACGGTCGCCTGGGTGGCCTTGCGCCAGCCACCGCCAGCGCCGGCCCCTGTCGCTCAATTGCCGCCGCCAATCCCTGTAGCGGCGGCGCCCGCTGCACCGGCCGCGCCCGCACCGGTGCAGCCCGTCGTTGTGCAAAAGAAGTTCCTTGTCGCCTCCCGCTCGATCGCGACCGGGGCGATGTTGAAGCCGGAAGATATCGTAGGCCGGCCCCTCGCCAGCGAAGTGCCCGGGGCGATCGCGGCCGACTCTGCCGATGCGATCCGCTTACTTGCCGGATCGATGTCAAAACATATTATTGCGGCCGGCGAGGCGATCCGGGAAGACGATGTCCTGAAGCCCACCGATCACGGCTTCATGGCCGCAGCGCTAGGACAGGGCATGCGCGCGGTCACCATCGGCGTGGATGCGACCAGCGGATCGGCCGGCTTGGTTTGGCCGGGCGACCGGGTCGATCTTACGCTGACCCAAACGTTGACCGATCCCGCGTTGCCGATTGGCCGCCGGGTGTCGGCGGAAACCATTCTGACCGACTCGCGGGTGATCGCCATCGATCAGCAACTGATGCAAGGCGCCGCACCGACAGGCAGTGGCGACGGCCAAGGCCGCACGGTCACCCTGGAAGTACAGCCCGAGGATGTTCAACGCGTGTCGGTTGCCATGCGACTCGGGCGACGATCGCTATCGGTTCGCGCCGTATCGGCGGACGACGCCGCAAGCGCTGGCTCTGGATCGCCCGGCAGCGCCGCCGCCAAACCGCGCGGCGGCTCGATTTTCGCCCGCGACGTCTCTTCGGCGCTCGGCATCGAAGTACCGGTCCCCGCCGAGCAACGTGTTATCCGCGTGTTCCACGGATCCGCCGACCCCAAGGAGTTCAAGTATTGAGACCCCTCCTATCGAAAGCCCTGCTGGCCATCGTTGTCCTGGCCTTGTTGCTCGGCCAGACTCCAGCCAACGCGGCGCGGGGCGATAACCCAATCACGGCCATGACGGTAGAAGCCGGCACGGGAAAAGTGCTGTCGCTGACCACCCCGGTTTCCAACATTTTCGTCGCGGACCCGAAAGTCGCCGAAGTGCGGCCGGCCAGCGCGACGTCGCTGTTCATTTTCGGCCTGAACGCCGGGCGGACGACCATCGCGGTGATGGACGCCGACGGTCGTCTGCTGGTTCAGTACGAATTGACCGTGCAGCCGTCGTCGTTCTCGGCCAGGGAAACCCAATCCGCGATCGACCGCCTGCTGCCGAACAGCCGCATCAAGGTGCAGCCGCAGGGCAAGGGGTTGATGCTGACGGGCACAGTTAAAAATCCCGCCGACGCCGCCCAGGCCGTGGCCATTGCGAAAGGCTATATCGGCGAAGGCGCGCCCATCGATAACGAGATCGGGGTCGACACACCGTTGCAGGTAACGCTGAACGTCCGTGTCGCACAGATGTCGCGGCAGGTCGTTCGGAATCTTGGGATCAACTGGCAGGCCATCGCCACGATCGGCAGTATCGCGCATTTGCCGGCTTTGGCCTTGAATGCCAACGGCAGCAGCCTTGCCTGCGTGGCCGGATCGGTTGCCACGACCAATAATCAGGCTCTCTGCACCGGTGCCGCCTTCAACGGGGTTATCGATGCTCTAGCAAAAGACAACCTCGCCCACGTGCTGGCAGAACCGAATCTGACCGTCATCAGCGGTCAAGCGGCCAGCTTCCAGGTTGGCGGCGAATTCCCGATCCCGACACCGCAAGGCAACGGGTCGGTTAGCGTGACCTACAAAAGCTTCGGCGTGTTGTTGTCGTTCCTGCCGACCGTGTTGAGCGACGGGCGGATCAACCTACACGTCAAGCCGGAAGTCAGCGAACTCAGCAGCCTGAACAGCGCCGTGTTGGTGACGGGCACGACCTCGCAAATCGTTCCGGCACTAACGGTACGCCGCGCAGAAACCACGGTCGAACTCGGAACAGGCGAGAGCTTCGCGATCGCCGGCCTGTTGCAGCAGAACACCAACGATGGCGCCTCCGGTCTCCCCGGTCTCGGCGATATCCCGGTGGCGGGCGCTTTGTTCCACGACAATCAGTTCGCCCGCACCGAAACCGAGTTGGTTATCGTCGTAACGCCGTATATCGTCCGTCCGGTGGCTAACCCGGCACTGCTGAAACTGCCAACCGATGGCTATACGCCGCCGCCCGATCTGGAACGGCTGCTGTTGATGCGCCAAGTGCCGAAGCAGAAAGCACCCGTGCCCGTCTCGATCCCCGGCAACGCTGGATTCATCGTGCAATGAAGGCCGATATGATTGCATTCCTCCGCCCGGGTTTGGCCCGCTCGACGCTGGCCGGGGCCGTTTGCGTCGGGGTCCTCGCGGGCTGCGCCAGCCGCGACCCGTATAAACGCGACGACGTTTGGTACCCCACGGGTGCGAACGCCGCCAATTTGGCCGCCCAGGTGGCCGATCCGAACGATCTTGTCCGCGGCCACAGCGATTCGAAGCAGTTGGTCGACGCCTCGGCCCGAGCCATCGGTCGTGTGCGGTCCGATTCTCCGAAATCGCTGACTCCCGGTGGCTCCGGTGGAGGAGGCAACGGTTACAGCGGTGGGTCCAACGGCGGGAGCAGCGGCGGAAGCGGTGGGTCGGGCGGCGAAATGCCATCGATCCCGACCATCCCTTCGATGCCCTCGCTACCGGGACTCGGCGGCGGGTAATGGCCATGCCGGACGATTTTCGCTCGGCGGCCGAACCGCTCCGCACCGATGGCAACCTCGATGCACGGCACGATCGGCCGGGCTTGGTCGGATTCATCTCCGACGCAAAGTCGGAAGACGCCATTAGGCAAGGCCTGACCGAACTGGCGTCGGAGGATCTCGACCTCCGGCGCGGCGGGATTCGTGCGGCAGTAACCGCCATGCAGCGGCAGGCGACGCCCAAACTGCTGATCGTCGATGTCAGCGGCGAAGAGCGTCCGCTCTCGGCGCTGGGCGATCTGGCCAATGCTGTCGAACCGGACGTCTGCGTGCTGGTCATAGGGGAGATCGATCATGTCGATTTCTACCGCGAAGTCACCCGCAGCATGGGCGCATCGGAATATCTGGCGAAGCCGCTGACCCGCGACACCGTCGCTCGGCATTTCGGTGCATTCCTCAGCGGGCAATTCCGCGCCGGTCCGGAAGTGGCGTTGGGCGGACGGGCCGTATCGGTGACGGGCGTGCGCGGGGGCGTTGGCGCCACGACTGTCGCGGTCAATCTAGCGTGGAACTTCGGCGTGGCGCTGCACCGCCATACCGTGCTGGTCGATCCCGATATCCATCTTGGAGCCGCCGCGTTCCTGCTGAATGTGCAACCCGGACCGGGCCTGCGCATGGCACTCGAAATGCCTGAACGTATCGATGCATTATTGGCCGAGCGTGCGGCGTTGCCCGCAGCCGATCGGCTGCATATCCTGGCTAGCGAGGAAAAGCCCTCGGCCTACGCCAATCACGCCCCCGGGGCAGCGGCGGCTCTGATCGAAGCTTTGCGCCGCCGCTACAATTTTATTGTCGCGGATGTGCCGTTCGCACCCGTTCCGCTTTATACCGATTTTCTCGCCCTCGTCGATCAACGCGTGTTCGTGATGGAGCCGACGCTGGCAGCGGTGCGCGACACCGTCCGGCTGCTGACATTGCCGAAAGGCCCACGCCAGGATCAGCGCGCGGTCGTCGTCCTCAATCGAGTAGGTATGCCGGGTGGCCTGACCCGGCGTCAGGTCGAGGAAGCGCTAAAAATGAAAGTCGATGTCGCGATTCCGGACCAGCCCCGCCAGGTCGGCAATGCCGCCACGCTGGGCGAAGCAGCGATGAAAAGCAGTGCGGGCGTGCGTGCCGGCATTCAGGAGTTGGCGCGTCAGGTTGCCGGCGTGCGCATCCTCGATGCGGTCACCGGCCAACAATCCCGGCGTAAAGCCGGCACCCGTAGCGAGCGAAAGGGCTGGTTCACCAAGCGAGCCGCTACGTCATGATTGCGCCCCCGGTTTTTGGCCGCCGCCCGGCGCCGGCGACCGATGGGATAGGGATCGCGCTGGGCCGGGACATTTCCGGTGCCGCGCCCGTATTTGCTGCCCTGCCCGAAGCCTCGGTCGCCGATCTACGGGCGGCCTGCATGGCACGGCTGGACGCAAACACCGTCGCGTTCATGACGCCGGACCGCCTGACCATCGATGTCGAGCGGCTTATTTCCGAAATCGCAAGCGAACGGCGCATACACATCAACGGTCGGGAACAGCGGGCGCTGGCGACCGAGTTGGTGCACGATATCCTCGGCTTGGGTCCGCTCGAACCGTTACTCGAAGACGAATCCATCAGCGACATCATGGTGAACGGTCCGGACAAGACGTTCATCGAACGCCGTGGCAAGGTCGTGCTATCGAACGTGCGGTTCCGCGATACCGCGCATCTATCCAATATCTGCCAGCGCATCGCTTCCTCGGTCGGCCGTCGGATCGACGAATCCAGCCCCATGGTCGATGCGCGCCTGAAAGACGGTTCGCGCGTCAACATCGTCTTCCCGCCGCTGGCGTTGGATGGGCCGTATATGTCGATCCGCAAATTCGGGCGGCAAACGGTCGACCTCGCCCGCCTAGTGGAATGGAAAGCGATGACACCGCCGGTTGCCCGCATTCTGGAAATCGCGGCAAAAGGCCGGCTGAATATCGTGATCTCCGGTGGCACCGGATCGGGCAAGACGACGATGATGAACGCCCTGTCGCGCAATATCGATCTTGGCGAGCGCGTGGTCACGGTGGAAGATGCCGCCGAATTGCAGTTCCAACAGCCGCATGTCGTGCGGCTGGAAACGCGGCCGATCAGTCTGGAGGGCCGAGGCGAGATCACTCAGCGCGATTTGGTACGAAACGCGCTGCGTATGCGCCCGGATCGCATCATCATTGGCGAGGTGCGCGGCGCCGAAGCGTTCGACATGTTGCAGGCCATGAACACCGGCCACGACGGCAGTATGTCCACCATCCATGCCAACACCACTCGCGATGCCGTGACCCGTATCGAGAACATGGTCCAGATGGGCAATATGGGCCTGCCCTCTCGCGCTATTCGGACGCAGATCGTGGGTTCCATCGACCTGATTGTCCAGGTCGAGCGCCATCGCGACGGCGGCCGTCGTGTCACGCAGGTGACCGAGGTCTGCGGGATGGAAGGCGAAACCATCACGATGAACGATATTTTCCAGTTCGCGATCAAAGGCGAAGGCCCCGACGGTCGGCTGTTCGGCGAATATCGCGTCAGTCGTATGCCGCCCGGGTTTTTGACCAGACTTTCCTATTTCGGGCTGGACAAGGCTTGGCGGGCCGCCATCGCCGAAGTGGAAGAGGCGTGATGGACACCGCGCATCTCCGGTACGTGCTCGTAGTGGGTTCGACCATGGCGCTTATCGGCCTCGGTATCAGCGCGGTCATGGTGACCCAAGCCCATAAGCAATCCGAACGGCGCAAACAGCGTCTAGCCTCGGTCGTGGCGACGCATTTGCGCCCGACCGACCAGGCCGCGTCGGCATACGGCGATGCCTCGGCATCGACGGTCGCGCCATGGCTGAAGACCATCGGTTGGATTTTCGGGTTCGATTCCGAGAAGGCCGCGCTTTACCCCACCCGCTGGTGGATCGCATTGGCCGGCTTGCTGCTTGCCGCCAAGGTCGCGGAATCCATCGTCGCCGACTTCCTGGGCAGTTGGGCACCGTATTCGGTTCCGCTGCTTTGGGTGGTCATGAGCCGAAATTTCTTCTCGTATTTCGAGCGTAAGCGCCAATTGCAGTTGCTGAACGAATTCCCCGAGGCGCTGGCCTTGCTCGTCCGCGCCATTAGGGTCGGCATTCCGGTGATGGAGGCTATTCGCAATGTTTCGCGCTCGGCCCCGCCAATCACCGCTGCCGGTTTCGCCCGGTTGGTCGAGCAAGTCGCGATCGGCGTGACGCTGAACGACGCACTCCAGGCCTTGTCGCGCAGTACTGGCCTAACCGAATACCGCTTTTTCGCGACAGCCCTGACATTGCAAAATCAAGCCGGCGGAAATCTAAGCGATACTTTGGAATCCTTGGCCGATGTGATTCGTAAGCGTGCCACGATTAAAGCCAAAGGACGCGCCATGACGTCGGAAGCGCGCAGCAGTTCGATGGTCTTGGCGGTCCTACCGCTGCTCACTGGCCTGTTATTGTGGATTGTCAGTCCTCGTTATATTTCCGTGTTGTTCACCGACCCCACGGGCAAATGGATGCTGGGACTCGCGGTGGTACTACTCAGTATGGGTATCTTGAGCATCCTTACGATCATCAAAAAGACCTTGTCATGATACGATTCCTCCTTCTGGGATCCGCCACGGCGCTGGTCGCTCTGCTGATTTCGGGCCTGCTCCTGCTGCAGGATGTCCGCCGCAGCGAGGCAATGACGGCGCGCATCCGGGCGATCCATGGCGAAGACGGCGGCGTCAAACCGGCAAATCAGGCCGAAGCGGTGCGGGGTTTTCTAACGAATTTCATGTCGGCGATCGGAACGATCATGCTGCGCAGCGGCTTGATTCCGGCTACGACTAAGGCCGAGCTGGAGCTGATGCTGCTGAGTTCCGGCTTGCGGGGCTCGCAAGGCCTGAATGTGTTCGTGGGGTGCAAACTGTTTGCCCCGATCGTCATGATGATCGTTGGCGCTTTCATCACCGGTCATATCGACAAGCTGAACGGCCTCAATCTGGTCGTTTTGCCATTGTTCGGTATTGTTGGTTTACTCACCCCGGATTGGATTGTCGCGCGTCGCCGCAAGCAGTACCTCGAACGGGTCGAGCAAGGACTGCCCGACGCACTCGATCTCATGGTCATCTGCACGCAAGCGGGCATGGGTCTCGGTGCTGCGGTGCTCCGGGTCGCCGAGGAACTGCGTTTCGCTTACCGCGACCTCGCGCTGGAATTCGCGCTGACCGCGAACGAGTTGAGCATCATGACCGACACACGCCAAGCTTGGCTGAACCTTGGCACTCGCACCGGCATCGAAAGTTTCAAGCGATTCAGCGCCACGTTAGTACAAACCATGCAGTACGGCACGCCGGTGTCGGAAGCTTTGCGTGCCCTGTCGGCGGAATTGCGCGAAGAATTGCTGATGAAATTCGAAGAACGCGCCGCCCGTTTGCCCGTCGTTATCACGATGCCGATGATCGTATTCATCTTGCCGTGCGTTTTCATCGTCGCCGCCGGCCCCGCGATGCTACAGGCCGCCAAAGTCTTCGGACACTGAGAATATAGGAACATGATATTGCCCCGCTCGCGGCTTTTGCCGCTGTGTTTATGCCTGCTCGCGGCCTTGTCCGCCTGTTCCGCCTTCCGGCCGGAAGAACGCCCCGGTGTCGCCGCCGCCGAGGAAGCATTACGCAACGGTTCCCCCGCGCTGGCCGCTCAGATCGCAAAAGGCATATTGGCGCGCAATCCCGACGACGTCGCCGGTCTGCTGATGCAAGGCGATGCCGAAACCCAGCTCGGTCAATTTACCGAAGCCACCGCCAGCTTCCAGCACGCGCTCCGCCAAAGCCCCAATGCCATGCGCGGCAAGCTCGGCCTTGGCCGCTTGCGTCTGGCGAGCGATGCCGTCGAGGCGGCTGCGTTGTTCGAGGATGCAACGAAGCAGGAACCCCGCAACGTCGCCGCATGGAGCAATCTGGGTATCGCCCGCGACTTACAGGGCCAGCACCGATCCGCGCAGGACGCCTATCGGCAGGCCCGCAGCGTCGATCCCGGGAACATACCGGCGCAGGTGAATTTAGCACTCTCATTGGCCATGAGCGGCAATAGCGCCGAGGCATTGAAGCTGATCGCGCCGTTGGCGGCCCAACCGTCGGCCACACCC